>NZ_JBHVEU010000334.1:0-9755 GCF_042802075.1 Kitasatospora sp. NPDC057518 | reverse complement strand
CGCCGGCCTCGGTCCGAGCTTGTTCCGGACCCGTCAGAGGGCGCGCGCCCTCGTCCAGGCGGCCTCGCGCAGCAGCCGCAGCCCGTTGAGGCCGACGATGACGGTCGAGCCCTCGTGGCCGAGCACGCCCAGCGGCAGCGGGAGGGTGGCGACCAGGTCCCAGACCACCAGGGCGGTGATGAACACCGAGGCGATCACCAGGTTCTGCACCACGAAGGACCGGGCCCGCCGGGAGAGCGCCACCACGGCCGGGACGGTGGCCAGTTCGTCACGGACGATCACCGCGTCGGCGGTCTCCAGCGCCAGGTCGGAGCCGGCCCGGCCCATCGCGATGCCGGTGTGGGCGGCGGCCAGCGCGGGCGCGTCGTTGACGCCGTCGCCGATCACCAGCACCTTCCGTCCGGCCGCCTCCCGCTCGCGGACGGCGGCGACCTTGTCCTGCGGCAGCAGCCCGGCCCGGACGTCGGTGATGCCGACCTCGGCGCCCAGGTGGGCGGCCGCGCGGGGGTTGTCGCCGGTGAGCAGCATCGGCGCGGTACCCGTGAGGGCCGTCAGCGCGGCGACGGTGGCGGCGGCGTCCGGGCGCAGCCGGTCGGCGATGCCGAGCACGCCGACCGGGACGCCGTCCGCCTCGACCAGCACGGCGGTGCGGCCGGCCTCCTCCAACTCGGCCGCCAGCGCCGCGGCTTCGGCGCACGCGGCGTCGGTACGGCCGTTGATCAGTCGCGCGGGCGCGCCGACCACGACCACCCGGCCGTCGACGGTGGCGGTGACGCCGACGCCCGGGGTGGAGCCGAAGTCCTCGGCGGCGGCCGGGGTCAGGCCGCGGTCGCGGGCGGCGTCGACGACGGCGCGGGCGAGCGGGTGCTCGCTGGGGTGCTCGGCCGCGGCCGCCAGCGCCAGCAGCTCCGCCTCGGCGAGGCCGGAGCCGGTGAGCGGCCGGAGGTCGGTGACGCGCGGGGTGCCCTCGGTGAGGGTGCCGGTCTTGTCGAGGGCGACGGCGTCGACCTGGCCCAGACGCTCCATCACGACGGCGGACTTGACCAGGACGCCGTGCCGCCCGGCGTTGGCGATGGCGGAGAGCAGCGGCGGCATGGTGGCCAGCACCACCGCGCACGGGGAGGCGACGATCATGAAGGTCATCGCCCGCAGCAGCGAGCCGGTGAAGGCCGCGCCGAAGGCCAGCGGGACGGCGAAGACGGCGAGGGTGGCGGCCACCATGCCGAGCGAGTAGCGCTGTTCGACCTTCTCGATGAACAGCTGGGTGGGTGCCTTGGTCTCGGAGGCCTCCTCGACCAGCTGCACGATCCGGGCGATCACCGTGTCCGAGGCGTCCCGCTCGACCCGCAGCCGCAGCGCCCCGGTGCCGTTGAGGGTGCCGGCGAACACCTCGTCACCGGGCTGCTTGGCGACCGGCAGCGGCTCGCCGGTGATGGTGGCCTGGTCGACCTCGCTCGCGCCGTCGAGCACCCGCCCGTCGGCGCCGATCCGCTCGCCGGGCCGGACCAGCACGGTGTCCCCGACGGCCAGCCGCTCGGTGGGCACGGTCTCCTCGCCGCCGTCGGGCAGCAGCCGGGTGGCGGTGGCCGGGGCGAGGTCGAGCAGTCCGCGCACCGAGTCGGCGGTACGGGCGGTGGCCAGCGCCTCCAGGGCGCCGGAGGTGGCGAAGATGACGATCAGCAGCGCGCCGTCCATGACCTGCCCGACGGCGGCGGCGCCGAGCGCGGCCACGATCATCAGCAGGTCGACGTCGAGGGTCCTCTCCCGCAGCGCCTGGAGCCCGGCCCAGCCGGGTTCCCAGCCGCCGGTGGCGTAGGCGAGGGCGTACAGCGGGCCCCAGGTCCAGGCGGGGGCACCGGTCAGCTGGAGCGGCAGCGCGACCAGGAAGAGCACCGTCGCGGCGGCGGCCCAGCGGGCCTCGGGCAGCGACAGCACCCGGGTGCGCCGCCGGGGCGCGGTGTCCGGACGCGGCGCGCCCGGGGACGCGGGGCGCTCGGTCAGGGTGGTGGAGGACATGGCGGACGGGACCCTTCGGGGCAGGCCTGGGCAGGGCGGGGCCGGTGACTCACTCACGATACATGAACATATGAAGGCCCCTTCATCTATCAGTTGTAGTATTGCCCGCATGGGTCATGGAGCCACCCCCGCCACCGCCGTCCCGCACACGCGCCTGGACGCCACCAGCGCTGCCCGGGTGGCCACCACCCTGCAAGCCCTGGCCACACCCTCCCGCCTGCTGATCCTCTCCCGGCTGCGCGAGGGCCCCTGCGCCGCCACCGAGCTCGCCGCCGAGGTCGGCCTGGAGCAGTCCGCCTGCTCCCACCAGCTGCGCCTGCTGCGCAACCTCGGCCTGGTCATCGGCCGGCGCAACGGCCGCCAGGTGGTCTACGCGCTCTACGACAACCACGTCGCCGCACTGCTCGACCAGGCCGTCTACCACATCGAGCACCTGCGCCTGGGACTCAGCGACGCCGACGACCCCCAGGACGCGGACGAGCCGGTCGGCACCGCCACCCGCTGACATCGGCGCCGGGTCGCGCACCCTGGGCCGACGGCACCCGTGCGGCCCGCCGCAGAGACGTGGGCAGCGCTCAACACCCCAAGCGTGAGGCACGGTTCGGCCTTCACGGCACGACCGGCCTGCCCCTGCTGGCAGCTGAGATGAATGACTTGGGCATTGCCGTTCACACCACTTGACGGGCCGCCGCAAGCCGAGCAGACTCGCATCGCGGCACCAGCTGACATGAATCCGTGAATCACAGTCATTCACACCAGCTGCCAACGCCTGCCCGTTCCCGGCAGCGTCCGCCTGCCCGCCTCCGGATCGCCCGTCCTCCGCGCCCCAGGAGTCCAGCATGCCCTCGAACACCCCGCCCGATGCCGCGGCCGCCGCCCCGCCCTGGTCACGCGTCGACCGCGCACCCCTGACCGGGAGTTGGTGGGCCCGCGGCCTGTGGCTGGCCGAACGTCTGAGCGGCGAGGGCGACCCGCCCGCCCCGGTCGCCGACAACCCGGCGGAGGGCAGCCTCGGCTGGCGCGCCGACCGCCGACTGGCCCGCTGGCGCTCGGCGTTCACCGACCACGCGCCGGACACCGCCGAAGCCCAGGCCCGCGCGCTCGGCATCGACCCGCCCCTGCTGCGCCGGCTGCTCGCCGAACACCCCGACAGCCTGGCCGCGCGCACCGCCAAACCGGCCTGGGCCCGGTTCGTCGAGGACGTCGTCGCCCGCGCACCACGGCTGCCCCCGGCGCCCGACGGGGAAGACACCACGGAACACGACGAGGGGCACGACGGAACGCACCGGCACGGCTTCGCCGACTTCGCGGCCGTCGTCGAACCCTTCCTCGCCGAGGCCCTCCGCCTGCTGGAGGCACCCGCCCGCACCGGGGACGCCACCGAGCCCTCCGCCGCCGTCCTCGCGGCCGTCCGGCGCTCGCTCACCGCCGGCCTGCGGGACCAGCTGGTTTCCGTCCTCGGCCGCACCCTCGTCCTCGAACTCCATGTGGCCCGGCTGTCCGGCCAGTTGATCGGCGACACCCCGCAGGAACGCTTCCACGCCTTCATCGCCTGGCAGCGGGAGCCCGAGCGGCTGGCCGCGCTGCTGGACGAGTACGCCGTCCTGGCCCGGCTGCTGGCGTGCGCCACCCTGAACGCCGTCCACGCGCACCGGGAGTTCCTCGACCGCTTCACCGCCGACCGGCCCGCGCTGGTCGAGCGGCTCTTCGCCGGACGCGACCCCGGCGAGCTGACCGAGGTGCGCACGGGCCGCGGCGACGGCCACGAGGCGGGCCGCTCGGTCGCGCTGCTGACCTTCTCCTCCGGCGCCCGGCTGGTGTACAAGCCCCGGCCGCTGGCCGTCCACGAACACTTCAACGCCCTGGTCGACTGGTACGACACCGTCCTGCCGGGCCCCGGCCCGGGCACCGTGGCGGTGTGGGACCGGGGCGGGTACGGCTGGATCGAGTACGTGGAACCGGCGCCGTGCGCCGACCACGCGGCCGCCGAGCGCTTCTACCACCGCCTCGGGGCGCTGCTGGCCCTGCTCTACGCGACCGCTGCCACCGACTTCCACTTCGAGAACGTGATCGCCGTCGGGGAGCACCCGGTCGCGGTCGACCTGGAGTCCCTGTTCCACGTCGGCGTGCCCCACCTGACCGGCAGCCCGCTGATCGACGACGACCCGGCGCAGCACCTGCTCGCCCACTCGGTGCAGCGGGTGGGCCTGCTGCCCTCGGTACTGGTCGGCGACGGCGGCGCGGTGCTGGACGTCGGCGGGATGGGCGCCGACAAGGGCGCCGTCATGCCCTTCAAGTCGCCCACCTGGGAGGGCGACGGCACCGACGAGATGCGCCTGACCCGGGTGCAGCGCGCCTTCGAGGGCAGCGCGAACCGGCCGCGACTGGACGGCCGGGACGTCGACCCGGCCGACCACCTGGCGTCCCTGCGGGCGGGGTTCGAGGCCGGCTACCGCGCCATCGCCGCCCACCGCGAGACGCTGCTCGCACCGGACGGCCCGCTGGAGCGCTTCCGCGAGGACACCTGCCGCACCATCGTCCGCGCCACCCGGGTCTACGCCCACCTGCTGGGCGAGAGCACCCACCCGGACGTCACCCGTGACGCGCTCGACCGCGACCGGGTGCTCGGGCTGATCTTCGCCCAGTCCGCCGGGAACCCCGCCCAGCGGCCGCTGCTGCGGCTCGAAGCCGAGGACCTCTGGAGCGGCGACGTCCCGCTGTTCCGCTCCGTCGTCGGCTCCCGCGACCTGCGCACCCACCGCGGCCGGTCGCTGCCGCGGGCACTGCCCGAGTCGGGGCTCGACCGGGCCCGGCGGATCGTCGCCGCCATGGACGAGCACGACCTGGCCACCCAGGACTGGATCATCCGGGCCGCCTTCGCCGCCCGGGCCACCACCGCGGGGGCCGGCGGTGCCGCACCCGCGGGCACCGGCCCGCGCCCGGCCGGGCCCGCCACCGGCCCGGACCGCTCCCCCGGCGAACGCGCCCTGCGCCTCGCCCGGTCCGTCGCCGACCGGCTGCTGGCCGACGCGCGCCGCGACGGCGGGCGGGCCGGCTGGCTCGGCCTCGACCTGAGCCGGGACCAGTGGCGGGTCACCGCCCTGCGGGACGACCTGTACGGCGGCTACCCCGGGACGGCGCTGTTCTTCGCCCAGCTCGCCGCCGTCACCGGGGAGGAGCGCTACGCGCGGTGGGCGCGGCGGATCCTGGCACCGTTCCCGGAGCACCTGGCCCACGTGCTGCGCCACACGCCGAACCGCTCCTGGGGGGCGTTCGGCGGCCTCGCGGGCACCGCGTACGCGCTCGACTGCGCCGCCGTGCTGCTCGACGACCCCGCCCTGGCGGAGCCCGTACCGGGCCTGTTCACCGCGGCGGCCGGCGCCCTGGACGACGACCGGCAGCTCGACCTGATCGGCGGGGCGGCCGGCTGCCTCGCCGTGGCCGAGGCCCTGGCGCACCGGTACGGCGCCGCCGCGCACGGCTGCGCCCGGCGCTGCGCGCGGCTGCTGGTGGAGAAGGCCGAGGCGCACCCCGGCGGCACCGTCGCCTGGCGCACCGCGATGCCCGCCGCACGGCCGCTGCTCGGCATGTCCCACGGCGCCGGCGGGATCGGCTGGGCACTGCTGCGGCACGCCGCCCGCACCGGGGACGCTGCCGCGCTGCGCACCGGCCGGGCCGCGCTCGCCTACGAGGAGGCCGGCTACGACCCCGAGGTCGACAACTGGCCGGACTACCGGGAGCAGGCCCCCCGGCCCTGGCGGGCCACGCCTCCCCCGGGCACCTTCGCGGCCGTGCACGCCTGGTGCCACGGCGCCCCCGGCATCGGACTGCTCCGGGCCGACCTGCCCGCCGGGGTCCGCACCCCGTCGAGCGACCGGGCGCTGCTGCGCGCCGTGCGGTCCACCGCCGACGCCGGCCAGATCGGCGACGACAGCCTCTGCCACGGCACCCTGGGCAACCTGGAGCTGTTCGCCGCGGCCGCCCGCGCCGGGGTGGCCCGGGCCCGGGACGACCACTCCCGGACCCGCGACGCCCTGCTGGCCGCGATCGAGGAGCGCGGCCCGGTCTGCGGCACCCCGGGCGGGATCGTCACGCCCGGCCTGATGACCGGCCTGGCCGGCATCGGCCACGGACTGCTGCGGATCGCCGCGCCCGAGCGCGTCGCCCCCGTGCTGCTGCTCGCCCCGCAGGAGGCCCCGTGAGCGCCGCGACCGACCCCGCCCGGCCGGCCGCCCCCGCCCGGGAGCGCTCCCGGCGGCGCGCCCACCGGGTGCCCCAGCGGCTGCAGTTCACCCGGACCGAGTGCGCCGCCGCCTGCCTCGCCATGGTGCTCAGCCACTACGGACGGGACTCCACGGTGGCCGACTGCCGCCCGCTGCTCGGCGCGGGACGCGACGGCGCCTCGGCGGCCGTGCTCGTCGACGCGGCGCGGCAGGCCGGGCTGACCGTCCGCGTCGACCGCGGCCCCGCCGCACTGGAGCAGCCGCTGCGCGGCCCGGTCATCGCCTACCTGCGGACCCACCACTTCGTCGTCCTGGAGCGGGTCGACCGCCGGTCGGTCCGCCTGGTCGACCCGGCCGGCGGGCGCCGCCAGATCTCGCGGCAGGACTTCGACGGCCTGTACGGCGGCGTGACGGTCGCCCTGGAGCCGGGCGAGTCCTTCGAGGAGCGGCACACCCCGCTGCGCGACCGCCCGATGGTCCGCTACCTGCGGCGCTTCCTGGCCGCCCCGGGCGGCCGCTCCCTGCTCGCCCTGACCGCCCTGGTCACCGGACTGCTGCAACTGCTGGGCCTGGCCGTCCCGTTGCTCACCCGCACCGTGGTGGACTCGCTCCTCCCGCAGCACCGCACCGACCTGCCCGTCCTGCTGGCCCTGTCCGCCGTCGGCATCGCCCTGCTCACCGGACTGCTGACCGCCCTGCGCGCACTGGCGCTGCTCGCCCTGCGCCGGCGCGGCGACCTGGTGCTCACCCGCTCCTTCGTCGAACACCTCTTCCGGCTGCCGCTGCGGTTCTTCCTCGAACGGGGCCGCGGCGACCTGCTGATGCGCACCTCCAGCGTCTCCAGCACCCGGGAGACCCTGACCCAGCAGCTGATGACCGTGGCCCTGGACGGCGTCCTGCTGGTCGGCTACCTGGTCGCCGTCGTGCTGCTGCAGCCCCTCTACCTGCTGGCCGTCGCCCCGCTGTTCCTGCTCCAGCTGCTCCTGGTGGTCCACGCCCACCGCCGGCTGCGCAACCTCGCCCAACTGGAGCTGGTCGCCAAGGCGGAGGAGCAGAGCTACCTGGTCGAGGCGCTGGAGGCGATCCTGCCGCTCAAGGCGAACGGCGTGGAGAGCCGCGCCGTGGAGCACTGGCAGGGGCTGTTCACCCGCTACCAGGGCGCGATGCTGCGGCGCGGACGCGCCACCGCCGGGCTCTCCGGGGCGCAGCGGGCGATGACCTCGCTCGGGCCGCTGCTCATGCTGGGCGTCGGCGCCTGGATGGTCATGACCGGCCGCTCCACGCTGGGCACCATGCTGGCCGCGAACAGCCTGGTGCTGTCCGTCCTGGCGCCGCTGGAGACCCTGTCGACCACCGGCCAGCTCTACCTCACCGTCAACGCCCAGGTGGAACGCCTCTTCGACGTCCTGGACGCCCCGGCGGAGACCGGCGGCCGGCTGCGGCTCACCACCCGGAAGGCGACCTCGGTGGACGTCCGCGCGCTGACCTTCCGCTACCAGGCGTCCGGGCCGCCGGCCCTCAGCGGGATCGACCTGTCCGTCCCCGCCGGCGGCAAGCTCGGCATCGTCGGCCGCACCGGGTCCGGCAAGAGCACCCTGGCCCTGCTGCTGCTCGGGCTGCTCCCGCCCGACGAGGGGACGGTGCGCCACGACGGCGTGCCGATCGACCGGCTCGACCTCGCCGACCTGCGCGCCCAC
This sequence comes from Kitasatospora sp. NPDC057518, assembly GCF_042802075.1. Taxonomy (NCBI): domain Bacteria; kingdom Bacillati; phylum Actinomycetota; class Actinomycetes; order Kitasatosporales; family Streptomycetaceae; genus Kitasatospora; species Kitasatospora sp. NPDC057518. The sequence continues at coordinate 1,819 of NZ_JBHVEU010000334.1, read as the reverse complement.
TGCGGCGCCGTCCTCCAGGAGCTGAGCCTGTTCGGCGGCAGCATCCGGGACAACCTGACCCTCGGGCGGCCCGACGCCGAGGACGCCGAGGTGATCCGGGCCGCGCGGATCGCCGGGCTGCACGAGGACGTGCTGGCCCTGCCGATGGGGTACGACACGCCCGTCGGCGAGAGCGGCTCGGCGCTCTCGGCCGGCCAGCGCCAACGGGTCGCCCTGGCCCGGGCCCTGGTGCACCGGCCGCGGCTGCTGCTGCTCGACGAGGCGACCAGCCACCTCGACCCGCAGACCGAACGCCATGTCGACGGCGCGCTCGCGGAGCTGGCCGTCACCCGGATCGTCGTCTCCCACCGGCTGAACGCCGTGCGCAACGCCGACCAGATCCTCGTCCTCGAACACGGCCGGATCGTCCAACGCGGCCGCCACGACGAGCTGATCGAGCAGGAGGGCGCGTACCGCCTGCTGTTCGGCGCGGCCGACACCGACGTGCGCCCCGCCGCGAGCCGCTGAAGCCGACGGGCCACCGTTCCGACGGACCACCTTTCCGACGGGCCGCTCGACGCCCGTCCCCACGAACCCCGGTCGGCCGCCCGGCCGTCCGGTCGAGGAACCACCACCGAGAGGCAGGAACGCCATGAGCGACAACAGCACCGCCCGTGCGTGGAAGGACCCCGAGGACGCGGCCCGCGCCGTCGCCCCCGCCCACCCGTCCGGCGAGGTCGACCTCGGCCTGTTCGTCGGCGGCCTGTCCGACGAGGAGGGCGGCAGCGAGGCCCTCGGCACCGGCGGCTGCTGCCCCACCTGGGCCACCGGCACCCACTGCTGACGGCCCGTACCCCCCGTCCCGGAGCGGAAGGAGTCGAACCATGAGCGACGAGGAGACCGTCCGGTCCTGGAAGGACCCCGAGACGGCCCGCACCACCCCCGGCCACCCGCTGGGCGAGCCCGACCTCACCGCCCTCAGCGGCGGCGAGGAGCCGGTGACCGTCTTCGAGATGTGCACCGGCCAGACCGCCTGCGGCACCTGCGGCGGCTTCACCTTCGGCTGCTGCTGAACACCCCTGCCGAACGACCCTGCCGAACGACCCCGAAGGAGTCGAACCATGAGCAACGAGGACATCGTCCGGTCCTGGAAGGACCCCGAGACCGCCCGCACCGCCCCCGGCCACCCGGTCGGCGAGCCCGACCTCACCGCCCTCAGCGGCGGCGAGGAGCAGATCACCGTCTACGACATCTGCACCACCAACCAGACCGGGTGCGGCACCTGCGGCAGCTTCAGCTTCGGCTGCTGCTGAACGCCCCTGCCGAACGACCCCGAAGGAGTCGAACCATGAGCAACGAGGACATCGTCCGGTCCTGGAAGGACCCCGAGACCGCCCGCACCACGCCCGGACACCCGCTGGGCGAGCCCGACCTCACCGCCCTCAGCGGCGGCGAGGAGCAGATCACCAACAACGACCTCTGCAACAACACCGAGCGGAGCTGGTGCAGCACCTGCGGCGCCTTCACCCTCGGCTGCTGCTGAGCGGCCCGGAGGGAGTCGGACCATGAGCGACGAGGAGACCGTCCGGTCCTGGAAGGACCCCGAGACGGCCCGCACCACCCCCGGACACCCGCTGGGCGAACCGGACCTGACCGCCCTCAGCGGCGGTGAGGAGCCCTTCACCAACAACGACGTCTGCAACAGCACCGACCAGAGCTGGTGCGGCACCTGCGGCAGCTTCAGCTACGGCTGCTGCTGACCCGCGCGCACCACCTCACACCACCTCGCACCACCCTGCACCTTCCCGCACCGGGCGTCGGGTCCGGCCCTCCCCCGAGG
>NZ_JBHVEU010000333.1:0-9804 GCF_042802075.1 Kitasatospora sp. NPDC057518 | reverse complement strand
CACCCGTCCATCGTCGCAGGTCAGAAGGGCTCTCCACGACACGGGGGCGTTGCGCGTCCCGGCCGGGGCCGGTCACGCCGCCTGGCAGGCGGGGCACCAGAAGAGGTTGCGGGCGGCGTGCTCCTCCGTCCGCACGTCGGTGCCGCAGACCAGGCAGGGCATGGCGGCCCGCCGGTAGACGTACACCTCGCCGCCGTGGTCGTCCACCCGGGGCGGGCGGCCCATCGCCTCGGGGGTGTGCTCGGGGCGGACGGTGTCGATCCGGCCCGCGGTGACGCCCTCGCGCATCAGGGCGACCAGGTCGGCCCAGATCGCGTCCCACTCCCGGCGGGTGAGGTCGCGCCCGGCCCGGTGCGGGTCGATGCCGTGGCGGAACAGCACCTCGGCCCGGTAGACGTTGCCCACGCCGGCCAGCACCTTCTGGTCCATCAGCAGCGCCGCGACGGTCGTCCGGCTGCCCGATATCCGGCGCCAGGCGGCCTCCGGGTCGGCGTCGGCGCGCAGCGGGTCGGGGCCGAGCCGGGCGGCGACGGCGGCCTTCTGGTCGTCCGTGACGAGCGCGCAGGTGTTGGGCCCGCGCAGGTCGGCGTAGCCGTCCTCGTTCTCCAGCCGCAGCCGGACCAGCCCGACCGGCGCGGGCGCCGGGCCGGTGCCGAAGGTGAAGCCGCCGTAGAGGCCGAGGTGGACGTGCACCCAGGCGCCCTCCTCGAAGCCGAGGAAGAGGTGCTTGCCGGTGGCCTCCGCGCCGGTGAGCAGCTGCCCGTCGATCACCTTGGCCTCGTCGGCGAACCGGCCCTGCGGGCTGGAGACCCGCACCGGGCGGCCGCCGAAGGCCTCGCGGTTCTCGGTGGCGAGGCGGTGGATGATGTGGCCTTCGGGCACGGGCGTCGGCTCCTCCGGGCTCGGCGACTGGACCCGTCCATCATCGCAGCCGGCACCGACAGCCCCGTGCCGCCGCGGGTCAGCGGACCGGGACGCCCATCAGCCGGGCCAGGATGACGCGGTCCAGCTCGGCGGCCGTCCCGGCGACGTCCAGGGCGGAGTTGTCGATGATCGGCAGCCCGGAGTTGTACCAGCCGGCCATCCGCCCGTGGATGCGGGCCACCTCCTCGTCCCCGAGCCGGCGGTTGCCGCTGCGCCGGGCGTTGCGGTGCAGCACCGAGTCCAGGCTGGGCAGCAGCACGACCGGGATCATGCCGGGGCCGATGTGCCGCTTCCAGCCGCCGAGGCCGATCGCCGGGCGGTCCGGGAAGACGGCGTCGTCGATGATGCAGGAGATGCCGTTGGCCAGGTAGTTGCGGCAGGCGAAGCCGCAGGTGCGGCGGGCCAGCCGGTACTGCGCCTCGGAGGCGTTGTTCCAGCCGGACTGCGGGTTGGCGAAGCCCGCCTGCACCCACTCGCGGACGTCGTCCAGGCTGATGTGCGCGGTCGGGGTGGGCCGCCGCTCGGCCCAGTGGCGGGCGACGGTGGTCTTGCCGGCCCCGGCCGGTCCGATCAGCAGGACGGCTATCGGCCCGGTGGCCGCGTGCTGCCGCGGCGGGTGGGCGGGCAGTTGGACGGGTGCGCCGGACGGCAGCACGAAGTGCCCGGTGCCCCCGGCGGGCACGGGCGGCGCGCTCGGCACGGGTACGGCCGCGGGGGCCGGAGCCGGGTGGGCGGGAACGGGGTGGGCGGCGGGCCCGGGGCCGGTCGGCCCGGGAGTGACGGGCGCCGCTGGCACCGGCCGGCCCGGCGGCGGGGACGGCGGAGGCTGCGGGGAGAGCGGCTGCGCCCCCGACGACGTCCCCCGCGTTCCGCCCCCCGGCGCCACCGGCGGGGCGACGGGACGCGGCGGGACCTGCCCGCCTCCGGTGTACTGCGTCACGGCACCTCCCGACACTTCTCAGCGGGGACACTACACGGCGGCCCGGCAGCGGGCACAGTCCGCCGCCGGGCCACCGCCCGTACCCTCAGCGGGTGGTGAGCCGCTCGGCCAGCGCGCGCAGCGCCAGCTCGTAGGAGCCGAGCCCGAAACCGGCGATGGTGCCGGAGGCCACCGCGGCGATCACCGAGGTGTGCCGGAAGGTCTCCCGGGCGTACGGGTTGGAGATGTGCACCTCGATCAGCGGCGCGGTGCGCTGGGCCGCGGCGTCCCGCATCGCGTACGAGTAGTGGGTGAACGCACCGGGGTTGATCACCACCGGCACCTGCCCGTCGGCCGCCTCGTGCAGCCACTCCACCATCTGCTGCTCGGAGTTGGTCTCGTGCACCTCGACCTCGAAGCCGAACTCCTTGCCCAGCGCGGTGCAGCGCTCGACCAGCCCGGCGTACGAGGTGGCGCCGTAGACGTCCGGCTCGCGGCTGCCCAGCCGGCCCAGGTTGGGGCCGTTGAGCACCATCACCCTGGTCACGCCGAGACCTCCGCGTACGCGGCGACCAGCAGCGACGGGTCGGGGCCCTCCAGTACGGAGGTCTTGCCGAGGCCGTCCAGCACGATGAAGCGGATCAGGTCGCCGCGCGACTTCTTGTCGATCTTCATCGCGTCCAGCAGCTTCGGCCAGGCGTCCGCCCGGTAGCTCAGCGGCAGGCCGACCGAGGCCAGCACGGTGCGGTGCCGGTCAGCCGTCTCGTCGTCCAACCGCCCGGCCAGGCGGCCGAGTTCGGCGGCGAAGACCATGCCGATGGAGATCGCGGCGCCGTGCCGCCACTTGTACCGCTCGTTGCGCTCGATGGCGTGGCCGAGGGTGTGGCCGTAGTTGAGGATCTCGCGGCGGCCGGACTCCTTGAGGTCCCCGGAGACCACGTCGGCCTTGACCTGGATGGCGCGGCGGATCAGCTCGACGGTGTGCGGGCCGGACGGGGTCTTGGCGCCCTCGGGGTCGGCCTCGATCAGGTCGAGGATGGCCGGGTCGGCGATGAAGCCGCACTTGATGACCTCGGCGAGGCCGGAGACGTAGTCGTGCTTGGGCACCGTCTCCAGGGTGTCGAGGTCGGCCAGCACGCCCACCGGCGGGTGGAAGGCGCCGACCATGTTCTTGCCCTCGGCGATGTTGATGCCGGTCTTGCCGCCGACGGCCGCGTCGACCATGCCGAGCAGCGTGGTGGGCATGGAGATCCAGCGCACCCCGCGCAGCCAGGTCGCGGCGACGAAGCCGGCCAGGTCGGTGGTGGCACCGCCGCCGAGGCCGACGATGACGTCGCTGCGGGTGAAGCCGGTCTGCCCGAGCACCGACCAGCAGTACGCGGCGACCTCGACGCTCTTGGCGTCCTCGGCGTTGGGCACCTGGAGCACGATGGCCTCGTAGCCCTCGCCGAGCAGGTCCTCGCGGATCGCGTCGGCGGTGGCGGCGAGCGCCTCCGGGTGGATGAGCGCCACCCGCTTGGCGCGGGTCCCGATCAGCGGAGACAGCTCACCGAGCAGCTGGTGCCCGATCAGCACGTCGTACGGGTCGTGGCCGGCGCTGCCGCCGACGTGGATCCTGACGGTGGTGTCAGTCATGGGGGGTCTTCAGCTCCAGTGCTTCCAGTACGGCGTCCGCGACCTGTTCCGGGGTGCGCCCGGCGGTGTCGACCACAGCGGTGGCCACCTCCAGGTAGAGGGGGCGGCGGGCCTCCATCAGCTCGCGCCAGCGGGCCCGCGGGTTGACGGCCAGCAGCGGGCGCGGGGCGTCCAGGCCGACCCGCTTGACCGCGTCGGCGAGTGGGACCTCCAGGAAGACCACCGGCAGCTCGTGCAGCAGCGCGCGGGTGGCCTCGGCCATCACCGCGCCGCCGCCGAGCGCCAGGACCCCGTCGTGCCCCTCGGCGGCCGCGCGCACGGCGGCCGCCTCCAGCGCGCGGAAGTGCGGCTCGCCCTCGTCGATGAAGATCTCCGGGATGGGCTTGCCGGCCGTCGCCTCGACGTCGGCGTCGGTGTCCCGGAAGCCGACGCCCAGGCGCTCGGCCAGCATCCGCCCGACGGTGGACTTGCCACTGCCGGGCGGGCCGACCAGCACGACAACGGGGTTCGTCATCGGATGATCAGGTTGTCGAGGTAGCCCTGCACGTTGCGGCGGGTCTCGGAGACGTTGTCGCCGCCGAACTTCTCGTTCACCGCGTCCGCCAGCACCAGCGCGACCATCGCCTCGGCGACGATGCCCGCGGCCGGGACCGCGCAGACGTCCGAGCGCTGGTGGTGCGCCTTGGCCGGCTCGCCGGTGCGCACGTCCAGGGTCTGGAGCGCCCGCGGCACGGTGGCGATCGGCTTCATCGCGGCGCGCACCCGCAGCACCTCGCCGGTGGACAGGCCGCCCTCGGTGCCGCCGGAGCGGCCGGAGGTGCGCTTGACGCCCTCGGCGGTCGGGACGATCTCGTCGTGGGCCTGGGAGCCCGGCACCCGGGCCAGGTCGAAGCCGTCGCCGACCTCGACGCCCTTGATCGCCTGGATGCCCATCAGCGCGGCGGCCAGCCGCGCGTCCAGCCGGCGGTCCCAGTGCACGTGCGAGCCGAGGCCCACCGGCACGCCGTACGCCAGCACCTCGACCACGCCGCCGAGGGTGTCGCCGTCCTTGTGGGCCTGGTCGATCTCGGCGACCATCGCCTTCGAGGCGTCGGCGTCCAGGCAGCGCACCGGGTCGGCGTCCAGCTTGGCCTCGTCCGAGGGCAGCGGCACCACGCCGGCCGGCGCCTTGGCGGCGGCCAGCTCGACCACGTGGCTGACGATCTCGATCCCGGCCACCTCGCGGAGGTAGGCGCGGGCGACGGCGCCCAGCGCGACCCGGGCGGCCGTCTCGCGGGCGCTGGCGCGCTCCAGGATCGGCCGGGCCTCGTCGATCGAGTACTTCTGCATGCCGGCCAGGTCGGCGTGGCCGGGCCGGGGGCGGGTGAGCGCCTCGTTGCGGGCCAGGCCCGCCAGGACCTCGGGGTCGACCGGGTCGGCCGACATGACCTGCTCCCACTTCGGCCACTCGGTGTTGCCGACCATGATCGCGACCGGGCTGCCCATGGTCAGACCGTGCCGGACGCCGCCGAGGAAGGTCACCTCGTCCTGCTCGAACTTCATCCGCGCCCCGCGGCCGTAACCGAGCCGGCGGCGCGCCAGCGCGTCGGCCACCACGTCGGTGGTGACCGGTACACCGGCGGGCAGGCCTTCCAGCGTCGCGACGAGTGCGGGGCCGTGCGACTCCCCCGCCGTCAGCCAGCGCAACGTACCCAACGGAGCTCCTTCATCAGCGGACCGGACCACGGCACCGCCGGGGCCCGCCCCGGGCGTGCCTTTTGTACCTGAATCCTTTCATGCCCCAGCGGCACCCGGGGGCACAGTCCGCGTGACGGACAGCAACCGGCCACGATCCGGCCGGGAACCGCCCGGGAAACCGGACGGAGGGCGGGCGGGCACCCGGCCGTGGGGCCGGGCCCGCCCGAGTCCGCCGGGGCCGGGCTCAGTGCCCGGCGAGCGCCTTCTCCCCCGCCTCGCGCATCGCCGCCAGCGGCCCGGGCGTCCGCCCGGTGAAGGCCTCGTTCTGCAGCACCGCTTGGTGCACCAGCAGGTCCAGACCCCCCAGGACGGTCGCCCCGCGCCCCGCGCAGGCGGCGGCCAGCGCCGTCGGCCACGGGTGGTACAGCACGTCGAACAGCGCGCCCGGCTCGGCGGGCAGCGCCTCGGCGAAGACGTCGGTCGCGCCGACCGGCGTGGTGGAGACGGTCAACGGCCGGGTCAGCGCCTGCGCCCCGAGCTCCCAGTCGGCGGTGCGGACGGCGACGCCCAGCCGCTCGCCCAGCTCGGCCATCTCCCGGGCCCGCTCGGCACTGCGCACGTAGACCGTCACCTCGCCGGTGCAGATCTGGGCGAGCGCGGCCAGTGCCGAGGAGGCGGTGGCCCCGGCGCCCAGGACGGCCGCCTCGGGCACCTCGGTGATCCCGCGCTCGCGCAGCGCGTTGACCAGCCCGGGGACGTCGGTGTTGTCCCCGGTGCGCCGGCCGTCGGCGGTGAACACCACGGTGTTCACCGCGTCCACCGAGCGGGCCGTCGCGCTGACCTCGTCGAGCAGCGGGATGACCGCCCGCTTCAGCGGCATGGTGAGCGACAGCCCGGCCCACTCGGCCTCGTCCAGCGCGGCGACGAACCCGGGCAGCCCGGCCTCGTCGACCTCGAAGCCGTCGTAGCGCCAGCCGTCCAGCCCGAGCGCCGCGAAGGCGGCCCGGTGCAGGTCCGGCGAGAGCGAGTGGGCGATCGGCGAGCCGAGAACGGCCGCCCGGTGCTTGCTGGTCAACGCTTCTCTCCGCGAACTGGCGAACTATCGTCCGGCCGCGGCTGCTTCCTGGTGCCGCGGCTGCTTCCTGGTGGTGCGGCTACTTCTTGGTGGTGCAGTGGCCGCGCGCCTCGTCGAAGCCCTGCCCGGCCGACTGGCAGTACTCCTTGACGTTGGCGTAGTGCTCCTTGCTCGTCTCGGCGAACCGGGTCTGGGTCGGGGACATCGCGATGAAGTACAGCCACTTGCCGTCCGCCGGGTGCAGCGTCGCGTTGAGCGCCTCGTCGCCGGGGTTGGAGATCGGACCGGGCGGCAGGCCCTGGTTCACGTAGGTGTTGTACTTGTTGGACGCGTCGTCCATGTCCTTCTTGTCGAGGTCCTTGCGGCCCAGCGAGTACTGGAGCGTGGTGTCCATGCCGAGCCGGTGGTTGATCTCGCCGCCGGCCGCCAGCCGGTTCTGGATGGTCTTGGCCATCTTGGCGAAGTCTTCCGGGTTGTTGCCCTCGCGCTGGAGGATGCTCGCCTCGATGAGCACCTCGTAGCCGGTCTTCAGCCCCACCGAAGCGGCCTGGGCGTCCAAGCCGGCGTACTTCTCGGTGGCGTTCTTCACCATCTGCTTGAGCAGGTCCTCGGGCTTCATGCCATCGGCGATGTTGTAGCGGGTCGGCCAGAGGAAGCCCTCGATGTTGCCGTTCGCGTACGCCGGCAGGCCGAGATCGTTGACCTGCGCCTTGGCGACGCCTGCCGTGGTGCCCGGCGGCAGCTTCAGCTTGTCGTCGATCTTGGCGTAGATCTCGGAGGAGTTCTTGCCCTCCGGGATCACGATCGCCGCGCCGCCCGCCTGGGCGAGCAGCTCCTTGAGCGCGGCCGTGGCCGGCATCTCCTTCTTCAGCACGTAGAAGCCGTACTGGATGGTGCCGCACTTGGGCTCGGCCTTGCAGGCCGTGTTGAACGCGTCGACGCTCTTGACCACGCCGGCGTTCTTCAGCGCCAGGCCGATCTGCCCGCCGACCGCGCCCTTCTTGACCTCGACCTGGACGGTGCCGGTGCCCTCGCCGGTGAAGTCCGGCGCCGGGCCGAAGTGGTCCTGGTAGAAGCCGTAGCCCCACCAGCCGGCCCCGCCGACGGCGCCGAGCAGCACCGCGGCGACCAGCAGGCAGGCGCCGCCGTTGCGGCGGCCCGACTTCTTGCCCTTCTCCTTGCGCTTCTTCTGGGCCTCGCGGGAGTCGTCCTGCTCGCCGAGGAAGCCGGCCTCCCCGGCCTCGGCGTGCTCGTCGGGGTACCCGTCGTCCTCGTGGCGGCCGCCGTCCGCGTGGCCGTCCCACTCGTCCGTCCCGCCCTCGCGCGCGGCGCCGACCGGATCGGCGCCGGCCTCCAGCGCGGCGGCCTCGGCCTCCCAGTCGATCCCGTCCGGGCCGGGGCCGGAGGCCGGCACCGGCTCCGGGGCCGGCTGCGGCTTGGCCCGGCGTCTCGGCACCTGCCGCTGCGGAGCCTGCTGCTCGGGGGCCGGCTGCTGCGGGGGCTGCTGCTGAAGCGGCTGCTGCGCCTGGACCTGCTGGGGCTGGACCTGCTGGGGCTGGACCTGCTGCTGGTAACCCTGCTGCTGCACCGGCGCCTGCTGCTGCGCGTACCCCTGCTGCATCGGCTGCTGCGGTTGCGGCTGCTGCGGCACGTACCCCTGCTGGGGGTAGCCCTGCTGCTGCACCGGCGCCTGCTGCTGCGCCATCTGCTGCTGGTAGCCCTGCTGACCGCCCGGGTAGCCCTGCTGCGGCATCTGCTGCTGGGGGGTCTGCTGCTGGTAGCCCTGCTGCGCCATCATCTGCTGCTGCATCTGCGGCGCCATCTGCTGCTGCGCGTACCCCTGCTGCACGTCCCCGTACTGCTGCTGGACCTGCTGGCCCTGCTGCGGGTACTGCTGCTGCCACTGGCCGTCCTGCTGGCCGGGGACCGGCTGCCGGCCGTCGTACCCGGGATCACCGGGGTGCCACGGCTCGCCCTGGGGGTTGTAGCCCCCGCCCAGATCGGTCATTGATCCCCTTAACCGACGGTGACGACCGGAGGATCAAACCGGCCGTCCGGGACGACGCGGTCCCGGCTGATTCTCGAACCGGCGTGCTAGCGCAGCGCCTGGAGGGAGACGTTACCGTACCGCAGCCTTACCCCCGGCCGGGCGGACGCACCGTCAGTGAGCGATCTCACCGACGGCACACAACTCCGTTACGGCGTCCCCGCACCGGGAGCGGAAGGCGCACCGGCCCCGCCCGAGGCCCCCGGGGCCGTCGCCGCCGGGTCGGAGGGCGCGCCCGACGCCGGGCCGCTCGGCTTGGCCGCCGCCCGGTTGGCGTTGAACTCCGCCACGTTGCGTTGCTGGACGTCGAAGCTGTCGGTGAAGCGGGTGTCCCCCGGCTTCACGGTGACGAAGTACAGCCAGTCCCCCGGCGTCGGGTCCAGCGCGGCCATGATCGCCTGCCGCCCGGGGTTGGAGATCGGGCTCGGCGGCAGCCCGGCGTGCAGGTAGGTGTTGTACGGGGAGTCCAGCCTGGTGTCGGTCACCGAGGTGTTCAGGGTCGAGCGGCCGAGCGCGTAGTTGATGGTGGAGTCCAGCTGCAGGGGCATGCCCTTGGCCAGCCGGTTGTAGATCACCCGGGCCACCTTGCCCATGTCCTCGGTGTTGTCGGCCTCGCCCTGGACCATGCTGGCCACGGTGATCAGCCCGTACACGCTCTGCCCGAGGTTCTGCGCGACCACGGTGGCGTCGTCCCGGCCGAACTCCCGGCCGGCCCGGTCCACCATCTGCTTCAGCAGGTCGAAGGCGGTGGTGCCCTCGGTGACGCTGTACGTCGCCGGGAACAGGTAGCCCTCCGGGCTGCCGTTGGCGAAGTCCGGCAGGCCGAGTTCGGCGCCCTGGTCCTGGGCGGTCTTCTGGGCGGTGCCCGCGGGCAGGTTCAGCTTCTTGTCGATGGCCGCGTAGATCTGGTAGCCGCGCCAGCCCTCGGGGATGGTCAGGCCGTTGGCGTTGGCCGGGTCGATCAGGACCGCCAGCGCCGCCGCGGCCGACATCCGCTGCTTCAGCGTGTACGTCCCGGGCTGGATCCGCCCGGCCGCCGCCGCGCTGCCCTTCGCGGCCCGGGTGAAGGCGAGCGAGCTGGCCACCACGCCGTTGCGGACCAGCGCGGAGGCGATCTGGGAGAGGCCGGCGCCCTCCGGCACCGAGACCTGCACGCTGCCGGTGCCCTGCCCGGCGAAGTCGGCGGCGGCCGGGGGTTTGCGCTGCGCCTGGATCCAGGTGTACCCGGTCAGCCCGACCCCGCCGAACACCGCGATCAGCGCGAGCGCGGTGAGCCCGCAGGCCAGCCCGTTGCGCCGTCGGTGCGGATCGGGCGCATCGAAGCGCGGACGGGGCGCACCCGGCGGACGGCCCTCCGGTTCCAGCACCGGTGCGCCCAGATGCCCGGGCGTGAGACCCGGGTGGAAGTCCTGGTCGGTCATGGCTCGCGCCCCCTTCGGCGGTCCCAGATCGATCCGGATCGACATGAATCGATCCAAAACAGACAAGGAAGCGAACGAAAAGGGGTCCGTGCGGACGCGTCCGCAC
>NZ_JBHVEU010000332.1:0-9826 GCF_042802075.1 Kitasatospora sp. NPDC057518 | reverse complement strand
TGCCGGTGGGTGGTGCGGTGGAGCCGTTCGTGGACGCGGAGGACATCGCGGACGTGGCGGTGGCGGCGTTGACGGAGGCGGGGCACGCGGGGGAGGTGTACGAGCTGACGGGGCCGCGGCTGCTGACGTTCTCGGACGTGGCGGTGGAGCTGTCGGCGGCGACGGGGCGTGAGGTGCGGTTCGAGGCGGTGTCGGAGGAGTCGTACCGGGGGGTGCTGGAGGCGGCGGGGCTGCCGGCGGACTTCGCGGAGCTGTTCTCGGTGATCCTGGACGGCCGCAACGCGTCGCTGGGCGACGGGGTGCGGCGGGCGTTGGGCCGCGAGCCGCGGGACTTCGCCGATTACGCCCGCGAGGCCGCCGCCTCGGGCGTGTGGAACGCGTGACCAGCCAGAAGGGCAACACCTGCCGTCCGTACGGCAGTCCACTTGATCGTCGGTGCCGGGCGGCGCCGACCGCCTGACCGAACACCCGGCCCCGGCCGGGAGCGGTGAGGAGGCCGGCGGCCCGGACACCGGGAGGGTCCCCGCGTCGGGCGGGGACCGGGGAGACCGAAGGAAAACCGATGCGCTCGAATCAGACCGCGACCCCTGCTTCCTACACCGCCGCACAGTCCTTCACCGGCCTCGCGCCGGGCGGTACGGCCCCGGCCGTGCCCGCCACCCGGAGCAAGGCCGCCGGGCCGCTCCTGGTGGGCGCCACCGTCGCGATGGGCCTGATGGCGGGCCTGTTCTTCGCCTTCGACGTCTCGGTGATGCCGGGCCTCGCGGCGGGCGACGACCACACCTACGTGGCGGCGATGCAGCAGATCAACAAGGCGATCGACGGGAACGGGCTGTTCGGCCTGGTCTTCGTCGGCGCGTTCCTCGCCACCGGCATCGCCGCCTGGCTCCAGCACAAGGCCGGCCGGCGCCAGGCCGCGCTCTGGGCGGCGGCCGCGACGGCGCTGTACGTGGTGGCGCTGATCGTCACCATGGGCGTCAACATCCCGCTCAACAACGAGCTGGCGGCGGCCGGCGACCCGGCGCAGATCCACGACCTGGCCGCCGTACGGGCCAAGTTCGCGGACACCTGGGTGCCGGTCAACATGCTCCGCACCGCGCTCTGCGCCGGCGGACTGTTCGCGCTGACCCGCTCCCTGGTGCTGCACGGCCGCGCGGGGCGCTGAACGCCGAACCCCCGCACCGCGCCCCCGGCGGAACCCCGCCGGGGGCCTCGGCATGTCCGATACCCGCGGTGCCCGGCGGTGCTCGCCACCCGGTGCTCCCACTGGCCGGTTCCGTTCGCTCGCGATCGACGGAGGGTCGCGGCGGACGGCCCCTCGGGAGCAGACTGGCGGCCGGTGCACGGGAGTTCCGACCGCAGGGGGCAGACATGACCGTACGACCCGGCAGGCGAACGGCAGTCGGCAGGATCCGGACCGCGATCGGCGCGCTCGTCGTCGCCCTGGCGGCGGGAGCGGCGGTCGCCCTGCCCGCCACCGGGGCGGAGGCGGCCGGCGCCAACGGCGGCAAGGTGGTCTACCTGACCTTCGACGACGGCCCCAGCCCCGCCTACACGCCCAAGGTCCTGGCGACGCTCGCCCGGTACGGGGTGCGCGCGACCTTCTTCGAGATCGGGCAGAACGTCGCCGCCCACCCCTCGGTGACCGCGCAGGTCGCCAAGCAGGGCCACAGCGTGCAGAACCACTCCTGGTCGCACCCGGACCTGCGCAAGCTCTCCGCCGCCGCGCTCGACGCGCAGGTGGCCGACACCGACCGGGCGATCCGCGCGCGGACCGGCCGCACCCCGAGCTGCCTGCGCCCGCCGTACGGCGCGGTGAACAGCACGGTGCGCTCGAAGGCCGCGGCGCTCGGCAAGCAGGTCGTGCTCTGGTCGGTGGACCCGGCGGACTGGTCCCGCCCCGGCACCGCCGCGATCCGGTCACGGGTGCTGGACAACGTCCGTCCCGGCTCGGTGGTCCTGATGCACGACGGTGGCGGCGACCGCAGTCAGACGGTGGCCGCGCTGCCGACGATCATCTCCACGCTCAAGGCGCGCGGGTACGGCTTCGCCACCCTCTGCGGCTGAGTCGGGCCGGCGGCAGAGGGTGGCGGGGGACGGGCGGCGCGCTGGGGCCGCCCGTCGAACGGGCTCGGCCCGGCTGCTGAGCGGGTCCGGGCCGGCCGTCGAAGGGGCTCGGCCCGGTCGGCTCCGCCCGTCGAGCGGGTCGGGGCCGGTCAGCTCTGCCCGTTGAGGATCAGTGCCCACGCGAGGCAGGCCAGCGCGCCGGTCGACAGCAGGGTGCGCAGCACGTTGAAGCGCACCCAGCGCGCCTCGAAGCGGCTGCGCACCGCGGCCGGGTCGGCGATCCGCTGGGGCGACCCGGCGGCCTCGAGCTCGTCGTTCAGCGGGATGTTGACCGAGCGGGTCACCCCGATCATCGCGATGTACAGCACGAGGGCGGCGATGGTCGCGGGCAGGACGTCGTGCCCGTCCGAGGGCAGGTGCAGGGCGACCGCGGCCGCGGTGGCGAGCAGGGCGCCGACGAAGCCGAGGACGAACCAGCCGTTCAGGATCGCCTTGTTGATGCGCTGCATGACCTCGATGAAGGTCCGGTCCTCGGCCCGCGCGAGCGCGGGCATGACCGAGCAGGAGAATCCGTAGAACAGTCCCGCGGTCAGTCCACAGGTGACAGTGGCCGCCACCAGGACGAGTGTGCGTGCCGTTTCCATCGTCGTGAGCCCCTCACTTCTCGCTGTCGGTACCGCTGTACTGCCGTACCGCCGTATCGCGTTCGCCGTGTCTCGGTCCATACCCCGTGGGCAGATCATCCGGCATCGGGGCGGTGCGGGCCACCTCGATCACTCAAGAGTCTCTCAAATGACGAAGCGTCAAATGATGTGCCGACGTCTACACTTGGCGGCATGGACACTCTGACGGGACTCCTCGACGGCCCCAAGGCCCGTGGCGCGTTCCTGCTGCGCTCCATCCTCACCCCGCCGTGGTCGCTGCGGATCGAGGACCGGGCCCCGCTCTCGGTCGTGACGATGGTCCGCGGCGACGCCTGGATCCTGCCCGAGCGCGGCACCCCGCTGCTGCTGCACCCCGGGGACGTGGCGATCGTGCGCGGCCCGGAGCCGTACACCGTGGCGGACGATCCGGACACCCCGGTGGACGTGATCGTCGGCCCGGGGCAGGTCTGCACCAAGGGCGGGGTGGACGTCTCCGAGGTGATGTCGCTCGGCGTCCGGACCTGGGGCCAGGGGCGGGAGGGCGACCGGGCCTCCTCGGTGGTGCTGTCCGGCACCTACCAGGCCGAGCACGAGATCGGCCAGCGGCTGCTGGGCTGCCTGCCCGCGCTGCTGGTCCGCCCGGCCGGCACCGGCGCCGACGACACCCTGGTGCACCTGCTGGCCGCCGAGATAGGGCGCAACGAGCCTGGCCAGGAGCTCGTCCTGGACCGCATCCTGGACCTGCTGGTGGTCTCCGTGCTGCGCTCCTGGCTGGCCGCCCCCGACTCCGGTGCCCCCGCCTGGTACCGCGCCCAGCACGACCAGGTGGTCGGCCCGGTGCTGCGGCTGATGCACGACGACCCGGCCACCGCGTGGACGGTCGCCGAGCTGGCCCAGCGGGTCGGGGTCTCCCGGGCCGGCCTGGCCCGCCGCTTCACCGCGCTGGTCGGCGAGCCCCCGATGGCGTACCTGGCGGGCTGGCGCCTGGCGGTCGCCGCCGACCTGCTGCGCGAGCCCGAGTGCACCGTCGCCTTCGCCGCCCGCAAGGTCGGCTACAGCAACGCCTTCGCGCTCTCGGCGGCCTTCAAGCGGGTGCGCGGCGTCAGTCCGCAGGAGCACCGCCGGCTGGCCGCCACGGGCAGCCAGCCGCAGGCGGCGGGCTTCTCGGGGCCGGCGGAGACGGTGATCCTGGCGGGCTGAGCGGGCTGAGCTGGTCGTTTCCATTTGCCTAAACTATTTAGGCAATCCCATACTGTCCGTAGGCCACCGACGCGACCGTACGGGAGAACGCACATGGCACGGGCAGGGCTGACCGTCGAACGCCTGGTCGTCGCGGGCGCCGAACTCGCCGACGAGGTCGGCTTCGACCAGGTGACCGTCGCCGCGGTCGCCCGCCGCTTCGGCGTCCGAACGGCCAGCCTCTACTCCCACCTCAAGAGCTCCCAGGACCTCAAGACCCGGATCGCCCTGTACGCCCTGGAGGAACTCGCCGACCTCGTCGCCGACGCCCTCGCAGGCCGGGCGGGCCGCGACGCGCTCGCCGCCTTCGCGGACGCCTACCGCGACTACGCGGCCCGCCACCCCGGCCGCTACGACGCCACCCGCCTGCGCCTGGACGCCGAGACGGCCGCCGCCAGCGCGGGCGTCCGGCACGCCCAGATGTCCAGGGCGCTCCTGCGCGGCTACGACCTGGGCGAACCGGAGCAGACCCACGCGGTGCGGATGCTCGGCAGCGTCTTCCACGGCTACATCAGCCTGGAGGCGGCCGGCGGCTTCAGCCACACCGCCGTCGACGCGCGGCAGTCCTGGGACTGGATCATCGACTCCCTCGACGCGCTGCTGCGCTCGGGCGGAGTCCGTGCGACCGGCTGACCGACTGACCGGCCTCCCGTACGACCAGTCCGGCCATCCGCCCATGAGCCCGGTCTGACGACCGGACGACCGGACGACCCGACGAACCGAAGAAGCATCATGACCACGATCACCACCCCCGTCACCGAGGACCTCCTCCACGGCCACCTCGACGTCGAACACACCCGCCGCGGCCTGTTGCCGCACCGCCTGCCCGCCGCCGCCCGCCGACGGATCCCGGACGAGCAGCTCGCGATGGCCGAGTCCCAGCCCTCCGGCGTCCGGCTGGCCTTCCGCACCCGCGCCACCACGATCACGCTGCACGCCGTCCCCACCAAGCGCGCCTACCCGGGCGTCCCGAACGTCCCGGACGGCGTCTACGACCTCCTGGTGGACGGCCGGCTCACCGCGCAGGCCGGCGTCCCCGGCGGCAACCTGCGCACCGTCGACCTCGCCACCGGCCGCTTCGAACTGACCGAAGGACCGGCCGGCAGCGCCCGGTTCACCGGTCTGCCGGAGCGGGACAAGACCGTCGAGATCTGGCTCCCGCACACCGAGACCACCGAACTGATCGCCCTCGACACCGACGCCCCGGTCGAGCCGGTCCCGACCGGCACCCGCAAGCGCTGGCTGCACCACGGCAGTTCGATCAGCCACGGCTCCAACGCCGTCCACCCCACCGGCACTTGGCCCGCCCTGGTCGCCAACCGCGCGGGCCTGGACCTGACCAACCTCGGCTTCGGCGGCGGCGCCCTGCTCGACCCCTTCACCGCGCGCACCATCCGAGACACCCCCGCGGACCTGATCAGCCTCAAGCTCGGCATCAACCTGGTGAACAGCGACCTGATGCGGCTGCGCGCCTTCACCCCGGCCATCCACGGCTTCCTGGACACCGTCCGGGACGGCCACCCGGGCACGCCACTGCTGCTCGTCTCCCCGCTGCTCTGCCCGCTCCACGAAACCGTGCCGGGCCCGCTCGCCCCCGACTTCAGCAGCGGCACCCTCCGCTTCCGAGCCACCGGCGACCCCGCCGACGTCGCCGCCGGCCGGCTCACCCTCACCGTCATCCGCGCCGAACTGGCCCGCATCGTCGCCGACCGCCGGGCCGACGGCGACCACCACCTCCACCACCTGGACGGCCTGGCCCTCTACGGCGAGCCCGACCACGAGGCCCACCCGCTCCCCGACGGCCTCCACCCCTCCCCGGAGGCCCACCGGCTCATCGCGGAGCGCTTCGCCGACCTCGCCCTCGCCCTCGGAGGCGCCCTGGCGCCGTGACGAGCCGTGACCCGTCGGGACCCGCCGCGGCCGCCTCCCGCCGGGAGCGGCCTCCCGGCTCCGGGGCCGGTCGCACGAGCAGTCAGTTCCCTGTGCTGTACTACGTGCTCCTCCGTACACCACGTACACCATGCACCACTTCCGGAGCCACCTCTCGATGAGCACCACCTGCCCGACCTGCGCCGCAGCAGACGAAACCGTCACCGTGCGCCTCGCCCTCCTGGACTCCGACCGGCCGCTCGACCCGCCGACGCGGGAGCTGCTGACGATGCCGTCCGAGCCCCGGGGCACGAGCGGGGCCGCGATCGCCCTCTTCGTCCTGGCCGGCCTCATGGGCCTGCTGGGACTGACCACGCTGGGCTCCGGCGACAAGGCCGCCGACGTCGACGACGCCGCGTACCAGTTCGGCTACCACTACGGCGCGTTCCTCTTCGCCGCGGTCCTGCTGGGCATCGGACTCGCCGTCCACTTCGCCCACCGGAGCCGCCGCAGCGACGCGGCGGACCAGTGGCCGCGGACCTACGAGCAGTGGCAGCAGCTCCACCAGGTGTGGCGGGCGACCTGGCTGTGCCGGCGCTGCCGCGTCGTGTTCCTCCCCGCCGCGTCGCTGCGCCCCGACTCCGCCGCCTCCGCCGCCTCCTCCGCGATACCCGCGGAGCAGTTCCCGCAGTGGTCGGTGGCCGTCGCGCGACAGGACGACCGCCCCGGCGCCCCGACCACGGCGGCCTGACCGGCTGCCCGACCACGTCGGTCCGGCCGTCCACCCGGCAGCCGGCCCCCCGGAGGCCGCATCACGTGCCGCCGCCGGGGAGGCCCGGCCGGGTCGGGTCCGTCGCCTCAGGCCTGGCGCCTCAGGCCCGGCGCCTCAGGAACGCGCTGATCTCGTACGGCCCCTGCCGTGCGAGTCCGACCAGCGGCTCCAGGTAGCCCAGCCACGGCGCGTCGAAGCCCTCCGGAGCCGCCACCGACAGACGGCTCCGAGCCGCGGCGACGCGTCCTGCGGCGGCCGGCAGCGCCTCGTCCTCCAGGCACCCGTACGCCTGCTCCACGAGTGCGGCCATCCTCCGCCGCCCCTTGCGGGCATGCGCCTGCTCGGCGCCGTCGCGGGCCACGAGCAACTGCTCGACCGGGATGGTGACCGCGGCTTCGAACGCGCCGAGCAGCGGCTCCTCGCACAGCTGCCCCACCACGCCCTCGGACAGCGGCGGGTTTCCGGCGACCAGCCGGTCCAGCACGGTGATGCCCAGCACCGCGTACGCGCTGGCCGTACGCCACAGCAGCACCTCCACCGCCTGCGAGAACTCGAAGGCCGCGCCGTTCAGTTCCCGCGCGACCTCGTAGTCGAGCCGCGGTGCCACCCCGTCGTCCCCGTCGTCGCGACGGCCCTCGGCGGCGTCGGCCGCGTACCTCAACCGCATCTCCACGGCGAGCGCCGACCGCCACTCCGCGTGCAGGCCGCTGACCGTGCCGTGCATCGCCGCCAGCGCGCCGTGCTCGGCCTCCGTCAACCCGTCCAGGGCCTTCCTGCTCGGGAAATCCACCTCAGCGCCCTTCCGTCCGCCGACAACGTCGACGCCACGCTAGAGCCCCGCCGCGCCCGCCGCAGGCGAACCGGCCGCGCGCCACACGGATCAGGGTGAAACCCCGTAGCCCCGCCCCTCGTTCGGCACCAGCCGTACCGGCGTCGAACGAGGAGCGGGGCGGGCGTGGTCCACAGGCGGCGGGCGTCTCATGCGGCGGTCGCCCGGGACGGCGGGAGGGCGAGCGCGGTGACGACCGTGCCGCGGTGCACGCCCCAGGAGCCGGTGCGGACGGCCGGGAGGTGCGGGTGCCGGGCCGTGAAGGTGCCGTCGGCGTGCACGGTGACGGCGATGGCCGCGAGCGGAGCCCAGGTGCCGGTCAGCGGATGGACGGCCTTGTAGGCGGCCTCCTTGGCGCTGAACAGGACGGTGTCCCACGGGGCTTGGCCCTCGGGCAGCTCCGCCAGGCCGCCGCGTTCGGACGCACTGCTGACCAGCTGCAGCACGCCCCGGGGAAGCGGCCGGGCGGGCTCGGCATCGATCCCGAGCGAGGTGAGCCGCCCGGTACCGGCGACCGCGCAGGCCGTGTACCCGTCCGTGTGGGTGATGCTGCCCGTGACACCCACCGGCCATCGGGGCGCCCCGCCGGGCCCCGGCAGCAGCGGCACCGGCGGGTGCCCGAGAGCGCCCAGCGCCTGGCGGGCGAGTGCCCGGGCGGTGGCGAACTGCCGTCGGCGGCGCGGCGAACGGTCCTGGATGTACGCCGCCTCCAACGGCAGCAGTCGCTCCTCGGACGGGTCACCGAAGGACTCGGCACAGTGGACGTGGGGCGGGAGCAGCGCGGCCAGGACGCCGGCGGGGGCGGTGGTGGTCACGGTCGTCAGCGGCCGGCCGTGACCAGCAGGTGGACGTGGTGCGCGACGTGCTGCGGGGCCTCCAACGGCACCATGTGGCCGGTGCCGGGAATCCGGTGCAGCTCGGCGTGCGGCAGCGCCGAGGCGAGCTCCTGGCTGAAGCTGGGCTTCACGATCTTGTCCTCGGTCCCGGTGATGACCGCCGTCGGCGCGGTGATCCCGGCCAGGCCCGCGCGCTGGTCCATCTCCTGGGTCGACGCGAAACAGGCGGCCCGGACGGCCGGCACCGTGGCGGCGAACAACCGGCGGTTGGCCTCCCGCGCGGCCAGGGTGGCACTCGGCCCGTGCGTCCCACCGAGCAGCCGACGGCCCAGCCACGGCGTCCCCAGGGCCCGGCTGAACAGCTTCGACCCCATCATCTTGACCTCGTTCGCCGGCGTGTTCTGCCCGTGCGAAGCCGTCGACACCAGCACAAGTCCCGCCAGCGGCTTGACACTTGCCCCGCCCTTCGCGGCGGACGGCCCCTTCGCGGACAGCCCCGCCGCCCAGGCCAGCGCCGCGTACCCGCCACCGGAGTGCCCCACCACCACGACCGGCCGCTCCGGCGTGGTGAGCGTCCCGACCACGGTGTCCAGGTCCCGCGCCAGCCGCTCGATGCCGATCGGCTCCCGTCCGGCCGTCGACGAGGCGTGACCGCGCTGGTCGTACGTGGCCACCGTGTGCCCGGCCGCCGCCAACTGGCTCGCGGTGGCGTGCCACACGGTCCGGGACGCGGCCCAGCCGTGGACGAGCACCACCAACGGCCGGCTCGGGTCGGGCTCGCCCGGCTGGTGGACGGTGATGGCGAGCAGCGCGTGGTCGTCGGTGGTCGCGGTGTGGTCGGTGGTGGTGACGGCGTGCCGGGTGGGCAGCGTGCGGATCTCGGTGATGGTCACGGCGGGCCTCCTCTTCCTCTTCCGGTGACGGTTCTTACTTCTGGTTGTCGAGGTGGTGGCGGAGGTTGCTCAGGGCGCGCTGGGTGGCGGTGGTGTGCTTGGCGGTGAGGTTGGTGAGCTTGTGGAGGAACTTGGCGAGGCCGTGCGGGGTGGTGGCGAAGGTGACGGTGAGCAGGGTCTGCGCGCCGTCGTTGTGGGGCGTGAGCTGGTACGTCGTCGTGCCGTGGAAGTGGCCGGTGTGGCTCTGGGTCAGCCGGGCGTCGGGCGTCGCGTGGGTGGTCGTGGAGGTGAACCGGAGCTTGGGACCGGGCTTCCCGACGCCACCCGTGTGGACGGTGGTCGTGGTGGTGCCGCCCTCCTGCTGGGGGCCGGTGGGACCGGGCTGGTGGGTGTTGTGGGGGTGCCACCAGGTGGTCCTGCCGTTGAGTTCGTCGACGATGGCCTCCCAGACGGCGTGGGTGGGGTGGTCCAGGATGGCCCGGTCGGTGTGGTGGATGGCATGCATGGGGAATTCGGCCTTTCGGTCGGCGAACGGGGGCGTGCGACGGGGGATTTCCTATTTCTCCGGACGCGGATTCCGGGTGTTTTTTGTGTGTTAGGGGAAGATGTTTTGGCCGGGGGTGAGGGTGTGGGTGGGGTCGTAGGTGTTTTTGGCGTTGGTGAGGGTGGTCCAGTGG
>NZ_JBHVEU010000331.1:0-9829 GCF_042802075.1 Kitasatospora sp. NPDC057518 | reverse complement strand
CTCCTGAGCGGCGTGCCGGGGAACCGTCGGCCGGGGAACCGCGTGCCGGGGAACCGTGGGCCCGGGCAACCGCGGCCACGGTTCCCCGGGCCCGCGGGGAGAGACCGGAGACCAGCTCCAGAAGTCCGTAGATCCGTAGACGCAGAGATTTCCGTAGACGCAGAGATGAGGACATCCCATGACGAACCCGTTCGAGGACCCGGACGCCGGCTACCTCGTGCTCGTCAACGACGAGGGGCAGCACTCCCTGTGGCCGGCCTCCCTCGCGGTGCCCGACGGCTGGGCGGTCGCCCACGCCGAGGACACCCGCGACACCTGCCTGGAGTACATCGACCGGCGGTGGACCGACATGCGGCCGCGCGGCCTGGCGGGGAGCATGCAGTCATGACCGGAGCCTCCCCGATCCAGGACGCGGTCCGCCGCTACTACTCACTGGTCGACGCCAACCGCTTCGACGAACTGGTGGAACTCTTCACCGCCGACGCGACCTACGAACGGCCGGGCTACCAACCCCTGGTCGGCCGGGGCGAACTGACCGCCTTCTACCAGGGGGAGCGGGTCATCGCCGACGGCCGGCACACGGTCGACCAGCTGCTGCTGTCCGGGCGGGAGGCCGCGGTGCGCGGCAGTTTCACCGGAACGCTCAAGGGGGGTGACGCGGTGAGCCTGCGGTTCGCCGACTTCTTCCGGACGGACGGCACCGGCCTCTTCGCCCACCGCGTCACGTACTTCTTCGCCCCCTTGGTGTGAACACCGCTGGTGTGGGGACCGTTACGGGGTCTCCCCGACGCGGCCGAGGACCAGCTCCACGAAGGACCGCGCCGTCGAGTTCCCGTAGAACTCGCGCGGCGTCACCTTGGGCAGCCCCCGTTGCCGCAGGTCCGACAGCATGCGGACCACCAGGAGGGAGTTGCCGCCGAGTTCGAAGAAGTTGCCGTCGGGTTCCACGTCGACGCCCAGCAGACCGGACCACACGGCGAGGATCTCGGTCCCGAGGTCGCCGCCCTTCGCCTCCGGATCCGCCGTGGCGCCGTCCCGGTCCGTGACCGGTGCCGGGGCGGGGCCGGCGGACGGGGCCGGGAGCCGGGAGAGGTCCGGCTTGCCGTTGAGGGTCAGCGGGATGCCGGACACCCCGGTGAGGCCGGCCGGCAGCATGTGGTCCGGCAGCACGCGGCGGGCCGTCCGCCAGACCTGGTCCACCGAACCGCCGTCCCGGAGCACCACGTAGGCGTCGATGCGGGCGCCGGCCGGGTCCCCCGCCTCGCCCTCCCGGAAGACGACCGCCGCGTCGGCGACCCCGGGGTCCGAGGCCAGGACGGAGGTGATCTCGTCCAGCTCGATCCGGTGGCCCCGCACCTTCACCTGGTTGTCCAGCCGGCCGAGGTGGTCGAGCCGGCCGTCCGGCCTCAGCCGGCCCCGGTCGCCGCTGCGGTACACCCGCTCCCCGGTCACCGGGTCGTCGACGAAACGGTCCGCCGTCAGCTCGGGACGGCCGAGATAGCCGTCGGCCACCCCGGCACCACCCACGTAGATCTCACCGGCGGGCCCCGGCGGCAGGACATGCCCGTGCTCGTCCCGGACCGACACCCACCAGCCGGGCAGCGCCCGGCCCACGGACCGGGACCGCTCCAGGACCTCGCGCGGGGTCACCTCCTGCGCGGTGACGTGGACGGTCGTCTCCGTGATGCCGTACATGTTGACCAGCCGGCACCGGGCGGGGGAGTGGCGGGCGAACCACCGCCCCAGCATCGCCGTGTTCAGCGGTTCGCCGCCGAAGACGACCAGCCGCAGGGCGAGCGGTGCGGCGCCCGGGGCCGACCGGGTGTCGGCCTCGATGAGCTGGGAGAACGCGGACGGGGTCTGGCTGAGGACGGTCACCCGCCGCCGGGCCAGCAGCTCGTGGAACTCGTCCGGGTCACGGGCCGCCCAGTGCGGTACGACGACCAGCCGGCCCCCGGTGAGCAGGCAGCCCCAGATCTCCCACACGGAGAAGTCGAAGGCACTGGAGTGGAAGAACGTCCACACGTCGTCCGGCCCGAGCCCGAGGTCCGCGGACGTGGCACCGACCAGGGCCAGCACGTTGCGGTGGGGGACCACGACCCCCTTCGGGCGGCCGGTGGATCCCGAGGTGTAGATGACGTAGGCGGCCGTGTCGGTGTTGCCGGTCTTCCCGGCCTCCAGGGGTTCCTGCGCGTCCATCAGCTCCTGGGGCGAGACCACGGTCACCCCCTCGATCCGGGGGAAGCGCGCCGGGTCCCCGATGACGACCGGCACCTGAGCGTCGGTCGCGGTGTAGCGCAGCCGCTCCTCGGGGTACCGGGCGTCCATCGGGACGTAGGCGCAGCCCGCCTTCAGCACGCCCAGCAGGGTGGCGACGAGCGTGGTGTCCCGCTCCAGGCACACCCCCACCCGTGCGCCGCCCACCCCGAGGGCGCGCAGCCCGGCGGCCACCCGCTCCGCCCGGTCGTCCAGCTGGCCGTACGTCAGGCTGCTCTCGTCGTCGGTCACCGCGACGGCGTCCGGCCGCTGCCGGGCCAGCTCCGCGATCCGCCCGTCGATGGTCTCCGGCGGCGTCCGCCGCTCCGGCCCGGGCCCGGCGGGCGCGGGCTCGCCGGGGTCGGCCGCGGGACGGAAGCCGCCCAGCCGGGTCACGGCCTCGGCCGCGGCGTGGTCCAGCAGGCCCAGCCGCGCCGTCGGAGTCGTCCCGGGCAGGGTGCGCAGCCGCTGGGCCAGGTGCAGGACGCTCCGTCCGAACCACTCCGCGGTCGGCGGCGCCACCGTGCGCGGATCGTGGTGGAGGCGGGCGGCGCAGGTGCCGTCGGGCTGCCGCTCCAGATGGAGGACCAGGGAGAGCCCCGACCCCGGGAACGGGGTGTAGGACGTGCCGGAGGCGGCGTCACCGAGGACCACGCCCACGCTCGCGACCGCAGCGCCGGGCAGCGGAGTGCCGGTGCCGGCCGCGAGGAGGTCCGCGACCGTGCCGTCCGCGTCGACCCGGACGGAGCGCACCGCGGGACCGCCCGCCCGGAACGCGCGGTCGAACACCGCGATGCGCGCCTCCGGCCCGCCCTGGTAGCGCGCCAGCGCCAGCGCCGCCGCGGCCACCAGCGGCTCCTCCCCGGGCCACTCCGGACGGTCCGTCAGCTGGACCGTCCCGGCGGCGGCGGTGAGGTCCGGCGCCTGGCGGTCCCCCAGGCCCCAGGGCACCGTGAGCGGCGTGGTGTCCCCGTCCGACCCGTCTTGCGCGTCCTGCGCGTCCGGTGTGTCGAGGGAGGGCAGCGGGTCGCCGTCGAGGGGCTCACCGTCCAGGAGGAGCGCCGCCAGCCGTACGAGGACGCCGTAGGGCACCGAACGCCGCGCCACCAGGACCGCGTCGACGACCCCGTCGGCGTACTCCACGAGCACGGCGCGCAACGGGGGTCCGCAGGGGTGCAGGGGCCGCTCGGCCTCCTGGCGGACGCGGGCGTGCCAGGGGCCGGTCGAGGAGTCCACCGCGAGCGGCAGGGTCCACAGCCTCGACCCCGCCGGCTCCGGCCGTTCCCTGCTCTCTTGTTCCAACAACGTCCGGCTCTGTTCCCGGTCGACCGGGTACCGGGCGCGTACCACCAGGCTGTGGCAGGCAGGAGTGCGTACGGTCATCAGATCTCCCTCTCCGAAGGGGGGCGGGCGGGCACGGTCACCGGGCGCTGAAGCCGCCGTCGACCGTGAGCACACTGCCGGTCACCTGGCGCGAGTCGTCGCCCGCCAGCCAGAGGGCCGCACCGGCGACGTCCGGGGGCTCGATGAGGGCGTTCATCGGCTGGGCCTGGACGAACACCTCCTCGTGTTCGTCGACGCGGACGTCGAGCGAGCGCGCTATCTCGGAGAGCATCCGGCCCTCGACCAGCGGGTCGTCCCGGACGGAGCCGGGGCAGAGCGCGTTCACCCGGACGCGGTGCGGCGCGTAGTCCAGTGCCGCCGCCTTGGTCAGGCCGATCATGCCGTGCTTGGCGGCCACGTAGCCGGCGAAGTGCCGGTAGCCCACGAGACCGGCCGTCGAGGCGATGTTGATGATGCTGCCCGAGCGTTGCTCGATCATCGCCGGGACCACGGCCTTGGTCATCCGCCAGGCGCCCGACAGGTCGACGTCCAGCATGAGCGACCACTCGTCCTCGGTGATCTCGTGGACCCTGCGGCCGGAGGGCGCGGCGATCCCCGCGCCGTTGACCAGGACGTCCAGCCGTCCGAACCGGTCGAGGCACTCCGCCACGACCGAGGTGACCCTTCGGAGGTCGCGCACGTCGCAGTGGGCCGGGAGCACCGTGACGCCGTGCCGCGCGCACAGGTCGGCCGTGTGCGCGAGCTGGGCGGCCGAGCCCATGGGGTAGCCCACGCCGGGGAGGTCGTCGGCGATGTCGAGCAGCAGCAGGTCGGCGCCCTCCGCCGCGAAGCGGACGGCACAGGCGCGGCCGAGCCCGCGCGCCGCCCCCGTGATCACGGCCGTCTTGCCCTTCAGCTGCACGGCGACCCTCCGCGGTCGGCGTCGGCCGGGGCGGCGCCGCCGTCGGCGAGTACCTGCGCGACCGTGGCCAGCAGCACCTCCGGGGAGTCGACCAGGTACATGTGACTGCCGGGCAGTTCCCGGTAGTCGAAGGACGCCCCGGTGGTGCTCCGCCACTCCTCGGCCTGCGTCCGGGAGACGAGCCCGTCGTCGGCGCCGCGCAGCGAGGTGACCGGGAGCGGCAGCGGGGTGTCGGAGGCGGGGACGTAGTCCTCGTGCATCGCCACGTCGGCGCGCAGCAGGGGCAGGAGCAGATCCCGCAGGTCGGGGTCGTCGAAGGCCGCGTGCCGGTAGCCGGCGAACTCGCCGACGCGGGCCAGGAACTCCTCGTCGTCCAGCCCGGTCGCCCGCCGCTCGCGCCCGCTGCCGGGGCCGGGGGACCCGCTCACGAAGAGGTGGCGGAGTCCGGAGCGTCCGCCCAGCTCGCGGGCCAGCTCGTACGCGAGGACGGCACCCAGGCTGTGCCCGAAGAGCGCGAACGGCGCCTCGCCGCCCACGAGTTCCAGTATTCGCGGGGCGAGGGCGGCGGCGGCCTCCGACGCGTCGGTGAACGGCTCCTCCAGGAACAGCTCCTCGCGGCCGGGAAGTTGGAGGGGTACGACCTTGAGGCCGGGCGGTGCGACGTTCCAGGCGCGGTAGAACCCGGCTCCGCTGCCCGCGAAGGGAAGGCAGACGAGGGGCAACTCGGTGGGGGACACGACTCGTTCACTCCTTGTGTTCCGATGGGGCCGGAATGCTGATTTCGGGCATGGCACGCCGAAGCCCCGGCTCGGCGGGGCCGTCGTCGGCCACCCGCTCCAACCGGAGCTTCTTCCTGCGGGTCAGGCGCGTTCGGCAGATCTATGTCATGCCACGCCTGAGGTGAACTCGTGCTACGCGGTGCGGACTTCCCGTGTCTCCTTTCCGAGACCGGCGTCGCGGGCCAGCACGGCGGCGGAGGCCCGGTCGTGCACCTCCAGTTTCGCGAAGATCCGCGAGACGTAATTGCGTACGGTCTTTTCCGCCAGGAAGATCCGACGGGCGATCTGGTGGTTGCTCAGTCCGCCGGCGACCAGTTCCAGGATCTCGAGTTCCCTGCTGGTCAGTTCGGACAGCCCGGTCGTCTCCGGCAGGATCTGCACGGTGGAGAAATGCAGGCTGAGCCGGGAGGCGATGGTCCGGCTGAAGACGGCGCCCCCCTTGGCCACGATCTCGATGGAGTGGAGGAGTTCCTCGGAGGACCTCATGTGCGAGAGGTATCCGCTGACCCCGACGCGCAGGGCGGTGAAGACGGCGTCGTCGTCGTCGTTCTGCGACACCACCATCATTTTGGGCCTGGTCTTGTGGCGGCGGTATGTCGAGACGATCTGCTGGGCGTTCTCGTAGATGGACCTCTTCGAGGACGGCTCGCCCAGGATGACCACGTGCGGCTGTAATTCGGTGTTCTCGAGACATCGCATGCCGTCGAGGACGCCCACGGCCCGGCCGACGAGTGTGAATCTGCCATCCTGTTCGATGATTGTCTCCAGTCCGGCGAGTGAAACCGGATTGTCGCTGATGATGAACAGGTTGATCTCCATTTGTACGTCCCCCGTTTGGCACGTCGTACGGCTCGTTTTTCTTCGGTGCGTCATTCTTTGCAGGAGAAAGGCCGGTCCGGTGCTCCAGCGAGTATGGGTAGACGAATGATCGAAACGCAAGTTCCGCTCTTAACTGCAAGGGATCGTTCCGCTTGATGAGTGACTATCCGGTCATCCGGTATGTCTTCGCCGGACGGGTGTGGCGCGGGGACGCCGGCGGTCCCCTGGGCTCGCGGGTGAGCTCGGAGTCCCTGGGGCCACGGGCCCGGCGCGGCCCCGTCACCGGTTGCCCTCCCTCCGCGCCGGGCACCGTGCGGGCGCGGCGGACGGTGGCCGAAACGGGGAGGTGACGACTGTTTCCCGAGGAACGGATGTTTATCCAGAGACAGGGGGGGCATTGTCGACAGGCATATGGTGTGGACCAATGGGCCTGGTCGCCGGCGGGCGACAGTACACCCGCAGGGCGAATTGCGGTACACGCCGACCTTGATCCACGCCCGTACTGGACGCGCCTCGAACCGGCCCCCTACGTTCGGCACATGGGTAATGCTCCTCGTCGGCGCCTGATCACACTGGACGTGCTGGCCGCGCTCGGGTTCGTGATCCTCCCGCAGGTGTCGGTGCTGCGCCCGGCCGACGGCGGCGAGGTGGGCGCCACCGCCGTGTGGCTGCTGGCCCTGGGCACCGCGCTGCCGCTGGTCGTACGGAGGCTGTGGCCGGTCCCGGTGTTCGTGGTCGCGTTCACCGCGGCCTGGTTGGCGCTGGTCGCCGGGGTCGGGCCGACCCCCTTCCTCGCCGCCGCCTACGCCCTGTACCTGGTGGCCACCACCAGGAGGGGGCGACCGGGGCTTTCCGTGGCCCTCGTCGCCGGGCTGTGCACGGCCGGCGCGGTCCTGATGACGGTGTCGGGAGGGCAGGGGTACCAGGGCGGGAGCAGGGCCGTACAGGTCGTGCTCGGAGTGCTCGTCCTCGGCGCCACCTGGGCGACGGGGGCCGCGGTCAGGGAACGGCGGGAGAGCCTGCGGCGCGCCATCGAGCACGCGGCCGAGCAGGCGAAGGCCGAGGAACGCCTGCGCATCGCCCGTGACATCCACGACGTCGTCACCCACAGCGTGGGCGTGATCGCGATCAAGGCGAGCGTCGCCAACCACGTGGCCGCCACCCGCCCCGAGGAGGCGCGGGAAGCCCTGGCGGTGATCGAGGACATCAGCCGCCGGGCGCTGCGTGACATGCGGGCCACCCTCAAGGTGCTGCGCCGCGAGCAGGACGGCGGCGCCGGCGACCTGCGGCCGGTCCAGGGGCTGACGGACCTGCCGGCCCTGGTGCGCACGGCCGAGGCCGCCGGAGTCCGCGTCGACCTGCGGAGCGAGTACGAGGAGGAGCCCCCGAACGGTGTCGCGCTGTCCGTGTTCCGGATCGTCCAGGAGGCCCTGACCAACGTCGTCAAGCATGCCGCGCCCACCCGCTGCCGGGTCCGGATCGCGGCCGTCCAGGGCACGTTGACGATCGACATCACCGACGAGGGCCCCGGGCCCGGGCACCGGCCCACCGTGCCCGGCGGGGGGATGGGCCTGGTCGGGATGAAGGAGCGGGTCGCCGCGCACAGCGGCACCTTCGGCGCCGGGCCGCGGCCGGGCGGCGGCTTTCGGATCGTGGTGACACTGCCGTACTGAGCCCGACCCGTTCCCGGGTGCCGGACTCATCCGCAGGTATGGGTTCGGCCCGCGCGGGCCGCCGCGGAATCCCGACCCCGGACCGATGCGGCCGGCCGGCCCGCCCGACGAGACTCGTCCCGTGATCGAAGTCCAGAACCTGACCAAGCGGTACGGGGAGACCACCGTCGTGGCAGGCCTCACCTTCACGGTGCGGCCGGGCGCCGTCACCGGATTCCTGGGCCCCAACGGGGCCGGGAAGTCCACGACGATGCGCATGATCCTCGGCCTCACCCGCCCGGATGCCGGAACCGCCCTCATCGGCGGCCGCCCCTATCACGAACTGACGTACCCCGCCCGGCAGGTCGGCGCCCTGCTGGAGACGGCGGTCGCGCACCGCAGCCTGACCGCCGCCGACCATCTGCGCTGGATCGCGCAGAGCAACCGGATCGACCGGCGACGGGTCGCGGAGGTCCTGGAGGCGGTCGGCCTGACCGGAGCGGCCCGGCGGCGGGTCGGCACGTTCTCCCTCGGCATGGGACAGCGGCTCGGCCTGGCCGCGGCCCTGCTCGGCGACCCGCCCGTCCTGGTGCTCGACGAGCCGGTCAACGGCCTGGACGCCGAGGGCATCCGATGGCTGCGCGACCTGCTGCGCTCGATGGCCGCCGAGGGCCGGACCGTCCTCGTCTCCAGCCACCTGATGGCCGAGATGTCCGTGGTCGCGGACGACCTGGTCGTCATCGGCCGCGGACGACTGCTTACCCAGACCGGTACGGAGGAGTTCATCCGGCGCCACGCACGGACCTACGTGCGGGTGCGGACCTCCGAACCCCTGCGCCTGCACCGGGAACTGGAACGGAACGGCGCCTCGCTGAGCCTCGCGCACGACGGCAGCCTGGAGGTCGACGGCATGACGGCGGCCGAGATCAACCGGCTGGCCGCGGCGGGCGACCTCCCGCTCGAAGAGCTGAGCACCCACACGGGATCGCTCGAGGACACCTTCCTCAAGCTCACCGGCCCCGAAGGGAGCAGCACCCGTGTCTGAGACGGCCGCGGCCATGCGGGCCGAGTTCACCAAACTGCGCGGCGTCCGCGGCACGTTCGTCGCGCTGCTGCTGTTCGCCCCCGCCAGCCTCTTCCTCTCCGCCCTGGGCGGCTGGTCCGCGAGGAAGGCGATCGAGTCGGACAACCCCCTGCTCCGCTCCGACTTCACCCCCGAGCAGACCGGCATGGACGGCGTCCTCTACGGCCAGCTGGCGCTGATCGTGTTCGCCGTGCTCCTCGTCTCGAGCGAGTACTCGTCCGGCATGATGCGGGTCTCGCTGCTCGCCGTACCCGGGCGCGGTCGGCTCTACCTGGCGAAGGCGGCCGTCACCGCCGCCGCCGCGGTGGCCGTCGCGATCCCCGTCACCGTCCTCGGCTACCTGCTCACGCAGTTCGCCCTCGGTCCCCACGGCGCCGGCATCGACACGAGTGGTGTCCCCCGCGCCCTCGCCGGCGCCGTGGTCTATCTGACGATGATGAGCCTGTTCGCGGCGGGCGTGGCCTCGACGGCCCGCGGCGCCGTCGTCCCGCTGGCCGTCCTGCTCCCGATGGTGCTCGCCGGCTCCCAGATCCTGTCCACCATCGGCGCGACCAAGGAGATGGTCCGGTACCTCCCCGACCGGGCCGGCATGCGGATGCTCACGGTCGGCTCGGACGACGCGCTCACCGGGTTCGCCGTCCTCCTCGCGTGGACCGTCGTGGCACTGGCGGCCGGCTGGCTGCGCCACCGGCGTTGGGACGGTTGACGGGACGGGCGGCGGGACGGTCGTGAGGCACCTGACCCATGACCGTGGGACATGACGCTGCGTAGATTCCCAGACATGTCACGGGCCGAACTGGTCGGCCCGGACGATCCCCATCTGGGAGGAACCATGTCCGCCATTTACGAGCCCCCGGCACTGCACGAGGTCGGCGACTTCGACGAGCTCACCAAGTGCCTCGGCATCGGCAGCTGCCAGGACTTCGTCGGCTGCGGCTACGCCGTCGTCTGCTTCTTCTGATCACAAGGGGTGCCGGTGCGCTCAGGCGCACTC
>NZ_JBHVEU010000330.1:0-9854 GCF_042802075.1 Kitasatospora sp. NPDC057518 | reverse complement strand
GGGCATCCCGAACCGCCCGTGGGGGCGGCCCGGTTGCCCTCAGGGACCAGGCCGGTTGCCCTCAGGGGCAGATCACAGCAGGTTACGGGCGGGTCGGTTTGGTTCGGACGGGTGCACGATGCAACAGTGTCCGTCGGGTATTGACATGGTCACGAGACGTGAGGGGGACGTGGGGGAGGAGCGGGAATTCGGAGACGAACGGCCTGGAAACGCTCAGTTTCCTTGCCGGATGTCGCTCAGGGTCCCGCTGACGTTGAGGAGTTCGTGGCACGTGGGCGCCTGCTTGCCCGAGGCCGGGGTGCCCGGCACCTCGCAGGTCACGTTCGCGGTCACGGCCTGGTCCTCGGGGACCTGGAGGGGAGTCACCCAGTGGTAGTCCTGGTTGCGGAAGGTCTCCAAGGCGATCGTGGTGATGGTCGTGTTGCCGGCCATGATGGTCACCAGCCCCTGGTCGCCCTGGAAGTTGGCGACCACGAGGTCGGTGATGTCGAAGACCTTGCCGTGCGGCACCTGGTAACTGCCGGTCTTGGCGGTTCCGGTCTCGGTCACGACGTCGATCGCGGCGGAGCTCTGCTGGCCGGTCCCCGGCACCGCCAGGCCGCCCGGACCGCCCTGGCTGCCCGGGCCGGTGGTCGGCTTCCCGGCGCCCGGCTTGGTCTGGCCGCCAGGGGTGCTCCCGGTGCCGGGGCTGCCCGGTGTGTCACCGGCCGGAACGCCGGCGGGCGGGGCCGGGGTGGCGATCTGCTGGGCGACGGCCTTCTCGGCCGCCTGCTTCGCGGAGCTGCGCACCGCCGGACGGACCAGGGCGAACCAGGCCAGCAGCAGCGCGATCAGCGCCGCCAGCAGTGCGAGCAGCCACTTCGGGAAGATCGGCAGCTGGAGGAACTCGCCGTCCAGCAGCGGCTTCTGGACGGGCGGCTGCGCGGTGCCCGGTGCGGCCTCCGGCGCCTTCTCCTCCTTCGCGTCCTTGCCGGGCTTGCCGTCCTTCGCCTCCTTGCCGTCCGCCCGCTCCTCCGGGCCCACCGTCACCTCGAACGGCCAGGTCGCCTGCTTGCCGAACCAGATCAGCTTGCGGGTGCGTGCCTGCACCCGCACCTCCCCGGACTCGCCGGGCTCCAGCCGCAGCTTCTCCGGCGTGACCCGGAACCGCAGGTCCTCACCGGCCTGTCCCGGAGTGAACGTCACACCGGTCGGCGCGTTGCCGAGGTTGCGCACCGAGGCCCGGTAGCGCCCGCGCAGCCAGCCGCGGCGACGGCGCGGGGCCAGCGCGGCCTGAAGCTCCTGGAACGGCGTCACGGTGACCGTGGCCTCCGGCACCGTCACCAGGTCGGGGCGCTCGACCGGCAGCACCCGGATGCCGAGCGGGAACTCGCCGGCCCGGGTGGCGGGGGAGCGCGGCGGGGCCAGCCGGACCGTCACGGTCTCGGACGTCCCCGGGTACAGCGAGACCCGGGCCGGCTCCACCTTCGTCCAGCCGGCACAGTCGCCGACCACCTCGAACGTGTAAGCCTCGACGATGTCGAGGTCGTTGCGGACCGTCAGGGTCGTGGTGGCCACGCCACCGGGGGCCACCGTGAGTGCTGGCAGGCCGAGTTCGGCGGATGTGGTCATAGCGTGACGGTAGGGCCGTACCGCGCCGGAGAAGAGGGCCGTACGGGCAAGCTGGGGGCCACACCCCTTGCCCGTACGGACCGACCGGAGACCCCGCCCGGTCCCGTCGCGGGCCCGGCCCGGCTCCACGTGACCCGCCCCCAAGCCCCCGGCCGGCACCGCCCCGCGGCGCCCGGCCGTCACCCTCGCAGGCACTTGCAGAATGGAGCAGTTCGATGACGTCGACCGATACAACCCGTGAGGAAGCCGTCACAGCCCGCCGCACCACGGTGGCACCGAAGCCCGCCGGCGCCGCCGTCCCGCGCGTACCCGCCCAACTCCGCGGCAGGCCCAGCCAGGTGCGGGTGGCGGTCTACGCGGAGGACCTCATCCTGCAGACCGGCGTGGTCCAACAGCTGCGCCAGCGGCCCGAGGTCGTCCTGCTGAACGAGAGCGAGGCCGGGCAGGCCGAGGTCTCCCTGCTGGTGGTCGACGCGCTGACGGAGACGGTGACCGAACACCTGCGGCGGCTGCGACTCGCCACCACCGGCCGGATAGGCCTGGTGGTGGGCCACTTCGAGGCCGGCGGGCTGCAGACCATCGTGGAGAACGGGGTCGCCGCCGTGCTGCGCCGCTCGGAAGCCGACCAGGACCGGCTGGTGAACCTCATCACCGCCCTGGCCAACGGCGAGGGCGTGATGCCCGGCGACCTGCTCGGCGAACTGCTCGACCGGATCGGCATCCTCCAGCGCACCATGCTCGACGGGCGGGGCCTGACCCTCTCGACGTTAACTGCACGGGAGGCGGAGATGCTGAAGCTGGTGGCGGAGGGCTTCGACACCAGCGAGATCGCCGCCAAGACGTCGTACTCGGAGCGCACGGTGAAGAACGTGCTGCACGAGATCATCACCCGCCTCGGCCTCCGCAACCGGGCCCACGCGGTGGGGTACGCCATGCGGCGCGGGCTCATCTAGCGGCATGACGGTGCCCCGCCCGGGTGGGCGGGGCACCGCGTGGAGCGGGGGAGTTCACGCGGGGGACATGACCTCGTAGAGGTTCCCGGCTTCGTCGGTGAAGTACAGCCCGCGAGGGCACAAGGGGTGGTCGGTCCGGCCGTTGCCGGGCTCGCGGGGATCGTCGCCGAAAGGCACGTCGGCCTCGCGGAGCCGGGAGAGGATCCCGTCGAAGGAGGCCGGGTCCACGTCGAAGGCCAGATGATGGCCGACCGGGTCCTCGACGGTCATGAAGTCCAGGGTGAGGGAGTCGTTGACCCGCACCGGCGCGAAGTGCCGGTCGGCGCCCTGGTAGTCGAGGCCCATGACGGAGGCGAAGAAGCGGGCTGCCGCCTCGTTGTCGACGGCCGGAACGATGGTGTGGTTCAGGGATATGGGCATGTGAGCCTGCCTCTCTGTGGGGTGATCAGAGCAGCCCGAAGTCGAACTCGCCGGTGGCGACGGCGGCGAGGAAGGAGGAGTGGGCCGCGCGGTCGAAGGCCAGGGCGGGGCCGGACGGGTCCTTCGAGTCACGGATGTAGGAGACCGGCTCACCCAGGGCGAACTCGACGCAGTTCGTGGACTCATTGCTGTGTGATGACTTGCGCCAGACTGCGGCGATGGTGGCTGCGTTCGGGATGAACGTCATGTGAGCTTGTCTCTCTGTTCGATGATCAGGGCGAGGGAGTCGTCGAGGCCCAGAGCATCCGCTCGGATGGCGTCGAACTTCGCCGAGTACAGCGCCACATCGGCGGCGTCCTCGACCCAGAGGTCGTTCAACGCGCCCTCCACGAGGACGACGTCGAGATCCTGCCGTTGCGGAAATCCGAGGATGGAGAAGGCACCGCCCATGCCATGGTGCGCAGGTGCACCAATGGGCATCACCTGGATCTTGACGTTGGGCTGGCTTGCTCTGTCGGCGATCCTGGCGAGTTGCTCAGCCATGACCTTCGGTCCGCCGACTCCGGACCGGATTGCGGCTTCGTTTATCACTGCCCACAGCGCGAGCGGTTCGGCTCGGGTCAGCGCGCTCTGGCGTGCCATGCGGACATCGACGAGTGCCTCGACGTTGACTCCAGGGCGGAGAGTGAGCTTCCTGATGATCTCGCGCGCGTAGGCGGGAGTCTGAAGAAGACCTGGGATGAAGAAGCCTTCGTAGGAGCGCATCGATGAGGCGCTTGCCTCCAACGAGATGAGGTTGCCAAGCGGCTCTCCGATGTCAGCGCTGTAGCTTTGCCACCACATTCCGCGCTGTGCGCCGCGCTTGGCCAGATCCACGAGCGCGTTGATCAACTCGTGGTCCTCGCACCGGTAGAGGGCGAGGAGTCGCTTGACGTCATCGACCTTGGTGGCACCCCGGCCGTTTTCAAGGCGGGACAGCTTCGGCTGGCTCATCCCGCTCAGCGCTTCGGTGACTTCCTCATGCGAGAGGCCGGCTTCCTCTCTCCGGCGGCGGAGTTCGGCCCCGAGTTGCCTCCGCCGAACCGTCGGACCTGTTGCTCCGCCCATCCCCGCCCTCTCTGAGCTTCAGTGGACCAGTCTGCCTTCCCGGCGGGCACGTTCGCCACCGGCTATGGCCACTGTAGGGGCCCTGCTGGGCGTTCGATTTGAATATATCCAAAACATCATGACGAGTTGCCAAACACAGACGCCTGGCCCCATGCTGTGTGTGACGGGCTGCACACTGACAGCAATTGCTGGATGCTTCGTCGTGTGCACACGTCGCGATCGCACTCCGGGTCGACTCCCCTGACTGATCATCGGTCGCTCGGAGTCATCTCTCGACTCCCATGGAGGTTTCTTCGTGTCTCCCCTTGGACTCCCCCCTGACTGGTCGGCCGCGCGCGAAGAGTTGCGCGAGCTCACGGCGCGCGCCGGGTGGGACGCCGACCTGGTCGCCGATGCCGAGGTCGCGCTCCTCGAACTGTTCGTCAATGCCTGGCGCCACGGCGGCAGTGCGGCGCCGCTCGTCGTCATCGCGCTGCTCGACCACGTGCTCCGGGTCTCGGTCAGCGACGGCAGCCCCATCGTCCCGATCCGGCGGGACGGCTCCGACCTCCTCGCCGTCTCCGGCCGGGGCCTGCGTCTCGTCCGCTCGCTCACCGACCGCTTCGGCACGGAGTCCCGCAAATCGGGCAAATCCGTCTGGTTCGAGCTGGACGCCGCCGCGTGACCGCCGACCACCGCCGCCCGACCGGGCCGGCCGACGCGATCATGCGCACCTACACCGAGCCGGAGGTCGCCTCCCTGCTCGACGAACTCCAGGAGCGGGGCCGCAAGTTCGGCCTCCTCTGGCCCGGCGCGGCCACGGACCACGTCGGGGTCGACGGCCGCGTCTCGGTCCGCTTCGGCACGGCTCCCGCCAGTACCGTGCTCAACCTCCTCGCGATCCTCCGGCACTACGACAGGACCGAGGCCCCGTGCGACTCCTGATCGACCTCGCCCTTCCCCTTCTCCTGCTCCTCGCCATCGCCGTCGTCGGCCGCGGCGCGGTCGCCGTCCTGCGGATGCCCCACCGCCCGGATGAACGCGCCGCAACTCCCAGCCCTGGCCGAGACCGCCAACCGGTGGCCTGAAGCCCGACCCGCCCACGCCGCCCGGCCGGACCCGCCGGGCGGCATGGGCGTGCGTGCAGGAAGTAGGCCCGGCCGACTTCCTGCGCATGGTGCTGCTCGGGTTGAACTCGGAATGCCGGTCGTCCAGTTGTCGTGAGGCCCAGCCGGTAGGTTCTCGGATCCTGTGCCAGTTCCTGACCATGCTGGGCGGGGGCGGGGCATCGCCTTTCTATGGCCTGCTGCCTTTGCAGTCATGTCGGCTCTTCACGATGGACCCCCACGGGGAGCCCGGCCGCCCCCGGGGGTTCACGTTCGCCGGCGGCCCGTCTCACCGAAGTGACCTGTTCCTGCACATCATCGAGGCGGGGTGCTCCGACCTGGTGCTTCTCGGCATCACAGGTCCCCTGGCGGGCCGCGTCGTCACCGGAAACGCTGACGGCTTCTGGGGCCCCAACGTCTCGTCGGCCACGGATTTCCTGGCCTGGTACGAACGCTGGCTCGACCACATGCTCGCCGGGCGCGACAACCGCAACCTGGAACTGACCTCACCCGCCCTGAGGGCGCCGGTCGACCGCATCGAGAGGCGGCACCGCGATCGCGAGGATCTGTCACAACTGTGAGAATCCGAAGCTGCGCCATCCGGCTGAGACCGGGGACGGAGTCACGGGTCGCATGGTTGCCCGTATGACACGGAGGCCGAGAACCTTCACAACCATGACGGCCGGGCCGGGCCGGGCCGGGTCGCGACCGTACGGACGGGAGGGCTCCGAGCCCTACTGGGCCGCCCCGGCCGCGGTGTCGGACTTCCGGACGTGCTGCGCGAGGAAGAGGGCCGCGCGGTCCAGTGCCTGGTCGGCCTCGTCGAGCACGCCGGCGAAGGACTGGAACACGTGGGGTACGTCGGCGGTGATGTCGAGGACCACGTCCACTCCGGCCGCGCGGGCGCGGGCGGCCATGCGGGTGGAGTCGTCCAGGAGCAGTTCGTTGGTGCCCGCCTGGAGGAGCATCGGCGGGAAGCCCGTCAGGTCGGCGAGGACGGCGGGGCTGAGCAGGGGCTGGTGCGGGTCGGCTCCCGCGAGGTACATGGCCCCGGTGTGTTCCAGGTTCTCGCGGGTGAAGATCGGGTCGATGCCCGCCTTGGTGTCCATGCTCTCGCCCGTCCTGGTGGCGTCGAGGCCGGGGGAGAAGGCCACGATCGCGGCGGGCAGCGGGAGGCCGGCGTCGCGGGCGGCGAGGCAGGTGGTGACGCTGAGGCCGCCGCCGGCGGAGTCCCCGGCGAACGCGATGCTTGCCGGGTCCTCGCCGCTGTCGAGGAGGGCGCGGTAGGCGCCCAGCGCGTCCTCGATCCCGGCCGGGAACGGGTGCTCGGGGGCGAGCCGGTAGTCCAGCGAGTACGCCCTGAACCCGGTCCTGGCCACGAGGTTCCCCGTCAGCGACATCGCCGTCTCGGGGGAGCCGAACACCCAGCCGCCGCCGTGGAAGTACAGGATCGTCCCGGTGCGTGTCCCCTCGCCCAGCTCGTCGCCCGGCTCGACGTACAGCGCCGGTCGGTCGCCGAGCGTCGTCCGCGTGGTGCGAAGGCCGTCCGGGACGATCATCCGGGCCATCAGCGCTTCGAATCCGACCCGGATCTCCTCGACCGACTGGGGGCCGTCGGGCCGGGGTTGCCGCAGCATCGCGTCGACCTGTGCGCGCTGTTCCTTGCTCATGGTGGCTGCTCCTGTCGCAAGTGGCTTCTTCGGCACTATATGCCGAGGCATCTAACGTAGACTATATGCCATGGCATCTAAAGTGACCGGCGAGACGGTCGACCTCCCGAGCTTCTTCGCCGACCTCGTCCGATGCGAGACGCGCCTGTACAACGCCCTCAACGACCGTCTCCGCGAGCGGCACGGGATCGTCACGTCCCAGTTCGAGTTCCTGCGCCACCTCCGCGACCACCCCCGGGCCCGGGTGGCGGACCTGGCGGCCGAGTTCGCCGTCGGCATCGGGTCCACCAGCAAAGGTGTCGACCGCCTGGAGCGGCAGGGCTGGGTCGCCCGCGTGCCGAACCCCTCGGACCGCCGGTCGTCACTGCTGGAACTGACCGACGACGGCCGGGAGTTGGTCGACGCGGCGGAAGGGACCTTCACCGAGTGCCTGGCCGAGCTGACCGCGGACGCGCTCAAGACGTCCCCCGTGGCGGCCGCCGCACAGGCCCTCGCGGAGCTGCGTTCCGCCCTGGAGCGCGACCAGATCGGCATGCCCACGGGCTGACGCGCTCCATGGCCGGTCCGGATATTCACTGGCCGCCGCTTGCCGACAGTGGTCATACTGCCGCGATGGATCCAGTGACGCTTGAGACCGACCGTCTGCTGCTCCGGGCCTTCACGCCCGCCGACGTGGACGCGGTGTACGAGGCCTGCCAGGACAAGGACATCCAGTTCTTCACCCCGGTGCCGGTGCCCTACCGGCGTGCGGACGCGGAGCACCTGGTCGGCGAGCGGCTGCCCGTCCAGTGGGCGGAGGACAAGGACTACACCCTCGGCGCGTTCCGCAAGGACACCGGAGCCCTGGTCGGCCTGTACGGCCTGAGCCTCAGGCGGCGCGGCGTCTGGGAGCTCGGCTACTGGGCGGTCAAGGAGCAGCGCGGACGCGGGTACTCGGTGGAGGCCGCCCGGGCCCTGTGCGACTGGGGCTGGGCCACGATCGACGTGCACCGCATCGAGTGGTGGGCCATGGTCGGGAACACCGGCTCGCGTGCCGTCGCCGAGAAGCTCGGCTTCACCGTCGAGGGGACCCTGCGCAACCGTGACTACGCCAACGACGGCCAGCCGCACGACTGGTGGGTGGGCGGACTGCTGAGGCCCTGACACCCGGGCGGCGGTGTGTTCTGACGGTGCGCCAGGATGGCCGCATGGCAGATGAAAAGATCACCCCGCGCACCATCGCCGACCACCACCTCGACCAGGTGGCCGCACACGACCCGCTGGAGGCCGCCTGGTTGGGCCTGCACCCCGGCGACGAACGGCAGCCGGACCTCTCCCCGGAAGGGTTCGAGGCACTCGCCGACATCGCCCGGCGCACCCTCCGTACGCTCGACACCGCACCCGCCACCGAGGACCCCGCCGACCGGGCCTGCGCCCGGCTGCTGCGGGAGCGCCTCACCGCTGAACTCGCCCTGCACGACGCGGGCGAGAACTTCCGCCAGTTGCGCAACATCGGCGCGCACGTGCACCACGTGCGGGAGATCTTCACCTACATGCCGACCGTCACCGACGACGACTGGGCGGCCGTGGCCGGGCGGCTGCGCAATGTGCCCGCCGCGCTCGACGGCTACCGGGCGACGCTCACCGAGGGCATGGCCCGGGGCCTGTTCGCCGCGCCCCGCCAGGCGGCCGTGGTGATCGACCA
Source organism: Kitasatospora sp. NPDC057518 (assembly GCF_042802075.1). NCBI lineage: Bacteria > Bacillati > Actinomycetota > Actinomycetes > Kitasatosporales > Streptomycetaceae > Kitasatospora > Kitasatospora sp. NPDC057518. The sequence continues at coordinate 1,324 of NZ_JBHVEU010000330.1, read as the reverse complement.
GCTCACCGCCTGGACCGGTGAGGCCACCGACCAGCGGGCGGGCACCGGCGCCGGGTGGTTCGCCGACTTCGTCGCCCCCGGCCCCGACCGGCTGCGCGGCGACCTGGACGCGGCCGCCGGCCAGGCCACCGCCGCCGTCGCCGGGTTCCGCAGCTGGCTGCGCGACAGCTACGCCCCCGCCACCGCCGACACCCCGGACGCCGTCGGCCGGGACCGCTACCGGCTCGCCGTACGCCACCACACCGGCGCCGACGTCGACCTGGACGAGGCCTACGCCTGGGCCTGGAGCGAGTTCCACCGGACGGCCGCCGAGATGCGGGCCGAGGCGGGGCGCGTGCTGCCCGGGGCCGGCGCCCTCGACGCGATGGACCACCTGGAGCGGCACGGCCACCGGGTCGTGGGCGAGGAGGGGATCCGCGACTGGCTGCAGCAGAAGATGGACGGGGCGATCGAGGCCCTCGACGGCACCCACTTCGACATCTCCGGACCGGTGCGGAAGGTGGAGTCCCGGATCGCCCCCGCCGGAAGTGCCGCGGCACCGTACTACTCCGGCCCCAGCCTGGACTTCAGCCGGCCCGGCCGCACCTACCTGCCCACGCTCGGCCGGGACGCGTTCCCGACCTGGCAGCTCGTCAGCATCTGGTACCACGAGGGCGTCCCCGGCCACCACCTTCAGCTCGCCCAGTGGGTCGCCGTCGCCGACCGGCTGAGCCGCTACCAGAGCACGCTGGGCATGGTCAGCGCCAACGTCGAGGGCTGGGCCCTGTACGCCGAGCGCCTCATGGACGACCTGGGCTTCCTCACCGACCCCGCCCACCGCCTCGGCTTCCTCGACGAGCAGATGCTGCGCACCATCCGGGTGATCATCGACATCGGCATGCACCTGGGCCTGCCGATCCCCGCCGACTCGGGCTTCCACCCCGGCGAGCGCTGGACCCCGGAGCTCGCCACCGAGTTCATGGCCACCTACAACGGCAGCCCCGCCGACATGCGCGGCAGCGAGATCGCCCGCTACCTCGGCTGGCCCGGGCAGGCCATCGGCTACAAGCTCGGCGAGCGCGCCTGGCTGGAGGGGCGGGAAGCCGCCCGCCGCCGGCAGGGCGCGGCCTTCGACCTCAAGGCCTGGCACATGAAGGCGCTGTCGCTGGGCTCGCTCGGCCTCGACGACCTGGTCGACCACCTCGCCGCGCTGTAGGCCGACGGCGGAGGCCCGCACGGGAAGTCGGCCCGGCGACTCTGCTGGCGAAGTATTCGATCTAGGTCAGGCTCAGGCCGTTGTTGCGATGCCGTGTTGGGTGCAGAGTGTGTGGATGCGGGTGGGGCG
>NZ_JBHVEU010000329.1:0-9873 GCF_042802075.1 Kitasatospora sp. NPDC057518 | reverse complement strand
CGTCGGTCCTCCTCGTTCCCTGGTCCTTACGTGAAGCTGTGCTCGGCCGCGGGGAAGGCGCCGGTGCGGACGTCCTGGGCGTAGGCGCGGGCGGCGTCGCCGAGGACGGTGCGCAGGTCGGCGTACTGCTTGACGAACTTGGGCACCCGGCCGGCCGTCATGCCGGCCATGTCGGTCCAGACCAGCACCTGGGCGTCGGTGTCCGGGCCGCCGCCGATGCCGACGGTCGGGATCGCCAGCTGCTCGGTGACCTGGGCGGCCAGCTCGGCCGGGACGGCCTCCAGCACGACCGCGAAGGCGCCGGACTGCTGGACGGCCTTGGCGTCGCGGAGCAGCTGGTGGGCCGCCTCGTCGCCCCGGCCCTGGACCGGGTAGCCGCCGAGGGCGTGCACGGACTGCGGGGTGAGGCCGATGTGGGCCATCACCGGGACGCCGGCCTCGACCAGCAGCTCGATCGAGCGGGCGCTGCGCTCCCCGCCCTCCAGCTTGACCGCGCCGACCCCGGCCTCCTTCATCAGCCGGGCCGCGTTGTGCATGGCCTGCGCGGGGGACTCCTGGTACGAGCCGAACGGCAGGTCGGCGACGATCATGGACCGCTTGGTGCCGCGGACGACGGCGGCGGAGAGCATCACCATCTGATCCATGGTCACCGGGACGGTGGTCTCGTAGCCGAGGTGGCAGTTGCCCGCCGAGTCGCCGACCAGCAGCACCGGGATGCCGGCCTCGTCGAACACGCCCGCGGTGAGGGCGTCGTAGGCGGTCAGCATCGACCACTTCTCGCCGCGCTGCTTGGCGGCGGCGAGGTCGCGGACGGTGACCCGGCGGTTGGTGACCCCGCCGTAGAGGGTGGTGGTCGACGCCTGGTTCTGGGCAGGCGAAGGCGTAGAAGCGTTCATCGAACGGACTCCTGAAGGGTTGTCGTCTCGTGGCGCCGTACGGCGTCCCCGGATCACCTCCATGCTTGCACGCCCCGGCTCCGGCGCAAAGAGGGGTGCGTTCGTCCCGGTGCGATCCACGCCACACCGGGTGCGATCCGCGCCGCACCGGGTGCGCGGGCGCCCCGGGCCGGGGTGCGCGGGAGGCCCCCGAATTTGCCTGCTCTTTACGAAACGGGTTCGTCTCGTATCGTATCGGCCGCTAGTCTGGTGCGGGGGGTTACGAGACGCATTCGGCTCGGAATTGCCCGCCAGTGCCACACCACCACGGACGGGAACACCCATGACCACCGAAGCCGCGCCACCCCGCGTGCCGGAAGCCATCCACCGTCGGCGCTGGGCGATCCTCGGCACCCTGCTGCTCGCCCTGCTCGTCGTCGTGCTCGACAACTCGATCCTCAACGTCGCGATGAAGACCATCGCGACCCCCGCGCCGGTCGGCCTCGGGGCCACCCAGAGCGACCTGGAATGGTCGATCAACTCCTACACCCTGGTCTTCGCCGGGCTGCTGTTCACCTCCGGCCTGCTCGGCGACCGGTTCGGCCGCAAGCGCGCGCTGCTGGCCGGCATGGTGGTCTTCGGGATCGCCTCGCTGCTGTCCGCGCTGGCCGCCTCGCCCGGTGAACTCATCGGCTACCGCGCCCTGATGGGCGTCGGCGGCGCGCTCGCGATGCCCGCCACGCTGGCGATCATCATGAACGTCTTCGAGCGCTCCGAGCAGCCCAAGGCGATCGGGATCTGGGCCGGCGCGGTCGGCCTGGCCATCGCCATCGGCCCGATCACCGGCGGCCTGCTGATCGAGCACTTCTGGTGGGGCTCGGTCTTCCTGGTCAACGTCCCGATCGTGGTCGTCGCGGTGATAGCGATGGTGATCCTGGTCCCCGAGTCCAAGGACCCCAACCCGGGCCGGATGGACCCGATCGGCGTGCTGCTGTCGATCATCGGCCTGGTCGCGCTGATCTACGGCATCATCAAGGGCGGCGAGCTGGCCGACTTCACCGCGGCCGGGGCCTGGGTGCCGACCCTGGTCGGCGTGGTCGCGCTGGTCGCCTTCGTCTGGTACGAGCGCCGCACCGCGTTCCCCGCGCTGGACGTCACCTGGTTCCGCAACCGGGTGTTCAGCGCCTCCGTGGTGGTCGTCGGCGTGATCTTCTTCGCGCTGATGGGCGTCTCCTTCTTCGGCGTCTTCTACATCCAGAGCGTGCGCGGCTACAGCGCCCTCCAGGCCGGCGTGCTGATGCTGCCGCTGGCCGCCGCCCAGCTGGTGTTCGCGCCGCGGGCCCGGCTGGTGGTCGACCGCCTCGGCGTCGCCGCCACCGCCGCCGGCGGCATGCTGCTGGTCGCGCTCGGCTTCGTCGGCTACGTCGTGCTGACCGCCACCACCCCGATCTGGGTGCTGGTCCTGCTCGGCCTGGTGATGGGCGCCGGCATGGCGCACGTCATGCCGCCGGTCACCGTCGCGATCATGGCCTCGCTGCCCCGCGAGAAGGCCGGCGCCGGCTCGGCCGTCAACAACACCTTCCGCCAGGTCGGCGGCTCGCTCGGGGTCGCCGTGCTCGGCGCGGTGCTCTCCACCGTCTACCGCGACGGGATGGCCGACACCCTGACCCACCTGCCCGAGGGGCTGCGCGACAAGGCCGGCGAGTCGCTGGAGGCCACCCTGGCCATCGCCGGCCGCATCCCCGGCGGCGAGGCGCTGATCGCCCCGGCGAACGACTCCTTCATCCACGCCATGCACGTGGTCGCCTCGCTCTCGGTGGGCGTCTCGGTGATCGGCGCCGTCGTCGCCTGGTTCCTGCTGCCGGGCCGCTCGGCCGCCCCCGCGGGACCGGCCGGATCGGCCCCCGAGCAGCGCGGCCAGGAGCGGGAGTCCGCGGCCGCGGACGCCTGACCGGCGGTCGGCCGTACCGCGACTGAGTGACAATGGCCCTGTCACCCGGGTACGCCCGGGTGGCGGGGCCTCGGTCCCGGCAGGCCCCCTGCCGAGGGCCCACCGGAGGACACCCCACGGCGCCAGGGCGACCGGGGAGGACGAGGGAGAGACAGCGGGGATGAAGACGGACACGCCGACCGCCGGCACCGGGCAGCACTGCGCGGAGGTACGCCGTGGCCGGCCCCGCAGCGAGGCCGCCGAGCAGGCCATCTTCGGGGCCGTCGAGGACCTGATGGCCGGCGGCACCGCGCTGTCCGAGCTCACCATCGAGGGCATCGCCGCCGCCGCCGGCGTCGGCAAGGCCACCATCTACCGGCGCTGGCCCAACAAGGAGGCCCTGCTGGTCGACGTGGTCAGCCGACTGGAGGAGCCGCTGCCGGAGCCCACCGGCGCCGGTGCCCGGGCCGACCTGATCGCCCTGGTGGACCACGTCCGCCGGCGCGGCCTGGCCAAGCGCACCCGCTGGGTGCTCAAGGCCGCCCTCGGCCAGATGCAGACCCTGCCCGAGCTGTACACCGCCTACCGGGACCGGGTGATCAAGCCCCGCCGGGAGGTCGGGCTCGGCCTGATCCGCCGGGCCGTCGCCGAGGGCGTGATCCGCGACGACCTCGACCTGGAACTGCTCAACGACCTGCTGATGGGGCCGATCCTCTACCGCAGCATCCTGTGGGACGACTCCGACCTGGAGGACCCCGACCTGGCCCGCAAGCTGGTCGACTCCATGCTCGAAGGCCTCGCACCCCGCTGACCCGGCCGGACGGCGCCCCGGACGCGGCCTCGCCCACCGAACCGGACGCGGCCTCGCTCACCAAACCGGGCCACGCCGGAACCCGCTCAGCGGGCCCGACGTCTGTCCCGGCATAGGCTGAGCCGGGTATCCGATCAAACCGGCACCGGTCCGGTCGTGCCCGCACCTTCGACGGTCCGGGTACCGGAACGGCGGCGGCACGAGCGAACGGGAGCCACTTCATGGCGCAGGCGGACAGGACCGAACGGATCGCGGCCCCAGGGGGCGGCGCCGACGGCCCGGCCCCCGCGTCGCGTCGAGGCGGCTTCCTCGGCCTGCGCCACTGGGGCCGGGACGCCCGCGGCAGCACCACCTGGCGGCGCGGCCTGGTGGTCGCCGCGCTGGCCGTGCTCACCGCCGCGCTGATCGCCCTGCACGCCGAGGTCCCCAACAGCGCCGGCAACCTCGGCAGCCTGCTGGAGACCTTCCTGCCCTGGCTGGGCCTGGCCGTCCCGGTGCTGCTGGTGCCCGCGCTGCTGCGCCGCTCCGCCACCGCGCTGATCGCCCTGCTGCTGCCCGTCGTGCTCTGGGCCAACCTGTTCGGCGGCCTGCTGAGCGACAAGAGCGGCGGCAAGGGCGACTGGACGGTGGTCAGCCACAACGTCGCCGCCGCCAACACCGACGTGCCGGGCACCGTCCGCACCCTGGTGGACTCCGGCGCCCAGATCGTCGCCCTGCAGGAGCTGGCCGGCAAGCAGCTGCGCTCGTACGAGACCGGGCTCGCCGCCGCCTACCCGCACCACACCGTGGAGGGCACCGTCGGGCTCTGGTCGAAGTACCCGATCGGCGACGTCACCCCGGTGGACCTGAAGATCGGCTGGACCAGGGCCTTCCGGGCCGAGGTCACCACCCCGCAGGGCCCGGTCGCGGTGTACGTCGCGCACCTGCCCTCGGTGCGGCTGAAGGCCGAGGGCGGCTTCACCGTCAACCAGCGGGACGTCAGCGCGCAGGCGCTCGGCGACGCGATCCAGGCCGAGCCGCTGAAGAAGGTCCTGCTGCTCGGCGACCTCAACGGCACCATGAACGACCGCAGCCTGGCACCGGTCACCTCGCAGATGCGCTCGGCCCAGGGCGCCGCCGGGGACGGCTTCGGCTTCAGCTGGCCGGCCGCCTTCCCGATGGCCCGGATCGACCAGATCATGAGCAAGGGCGGGCTGAAGCCGGTGGACTCCCGCACCCTGCCCCGGGACGGCAGCGACCACCTCCCGGTGGCCGCCACGTACCGGTACTCCTCCTGAGGGTCGGCGGCGTGGGGACCAGCCGGGTGGGGGTCAGCCGCGCCGCCAGCGGTTGGTGATCGGCAGGCGGCGGTCCCGGCCGAAGTTCTTGGCCGAGATCTTCGGGCCCGGCGGGTACTGGCGCCGCTTGTACTCGGCGGTGTCGACCAGCCGGACCACCCGGTCCACCAGGGCCGGGTCGAAGCCGGCCGCCACGATCGCGTCCCGGCCCTCGTCGCCCTCGATGTAGCGGGTCAGCAGGCTGTCCAGCAGGTCGTAGTCGGGCAGCGAGTCGGTGTCCACCTGGTCCGGCCGCAGCTCGGCGGACGGCGGCTTGGTGATGGTGTGCTCCGGGATCGGCGGCACCTCGCCGCGCCGCCCGGCCTCCTCGTTGCGCCAGCGCGCCAGCCGGAAGACCAGCGACTTGTAGACGTCCTTGACGGGCCCGTAGGCGCCCACCGAGTCGCCGTACAGGGTCGAGTAGCCGACCGCCAGCTCGCTCTTGTTGCCGGGCGCGAGCACCAGGTGCCCCTCCTGGTTGGAGATCGCCATCAGCAGGGTGCCGCGCAGCCGGGACTGGAGGTTCTCCTCGGCCAAGCCGGTCAGCTCGACGGCCCCCAGGTAGGCGTCGAACATCGGGGCGATGGAGACGGTCCGGAAGCGCAGCCCGGTCCGGCGGGCCAGCTCGGCCGCGTCGTCCCGGGAGTGCTGGGAGGAGTAGCGGCTGGGCATCGAGACGCAGTGCACGTTCGGCGCGCCGACGGCGTCCACCGCGATCGCGGCCACCAGCGCCGAGTCGATGCCGCCGGACAGGCCGATCAGCACGGAGTCGAAGCCGTTCTTGGCCACGTACGCCCGGGTGCCGGAGACCAGCGCGGCCCAGATCTCGGCCTCGTCGGACAGCCGCGGCGCCACCCCGGCGGTGAGCGGTTCGGCGGGCGCGGCCTGCGGCCCGCCGCCCAGCTCGGTACGGACCAGGTGCAGCCCGTCGCCGAGCAGCAGGCCGTCGGTGTCGTCGCCGGCGGCGGCCGGCAGGTCGAGGTCCAGCACCAGCAGGTGCTCCTCGAACTGCGGGGCGCGGGCCAGGACTTCACCGTCCGCGCCGACCACGATCGAGTCGCCGTCGAAGACCAGCTCGTCCTGGCCGCCGACCATGTTGACGTACGCCAGGGCGCAGCCCGCCTCGGCGGCCCGGCGCCGCACCAGCTCCAGCCGCTGGTCGTCCTTGTTCCGCTCGTACGGGGAGCCGTTGACCACCAGCAGCAGCCCGGCGCCGGCCTCGCGGGCGGCGGTGACCCGGCCGCCGTCCTGCCAGATGTCCTCGCAGATCGCCAGTGCGACGTCCACCCCGTGCAGCCGCAGCACCGGCAGCTGGTCGCCCGGGACGAACCAGCGGAACTCGTCGAACACGCCGTAGTTGGGCAGGTGGTGCTTGGCGAAGCGGGTCACCACCTCGCCCCGGTGCAGCACGGCGGCGCAGTTCTGCGGGGAGCCGGCCGGGCGGTTGAAGCGCGGCGAGGCGTGCTCGGAGCGCCCGAGGTAGCCGACCACCACCGGGACCCCGCCCAGCCCCTCCGCCGCCAGCCGGGCGGCCAGGGCGACCAGCGCGGCGCGGGAGGCCTCGACGAAGGAGTGGCGCAGGGCGAGGTCCTCCACCGGGTACCCGGTGAGGGCCATCTCGGGGAAGGCGACCAGCTGCGCGCCGGCCTCCGCGGCCTGCTTGGTCCGGCGCACCACCTCGTCGCCGTTGCGGGCGAGGTCACCGACCCAGGGGTCGGTCTGGCACAGGGCGAGACGGAGATTGGGCATGCCCCGAGTGTAATCGTCTAACTGACGCGATGTCCTGGGCAGGGGTCGGCGGCGGGGGTCGGCACTGCCGGGCCGGGCGGGGATCGGCCATGATGGGGGCAACCGCTTTACGAGGTCTTTCCACGGCCTCCGGGGCGTAACACGAGCGTAAAGAGCAGAGGTGAGACTGTCCCCATGGGCAAGCAGCAGCAGTTCGTGCTTCGGACGCTCGAAGAGCGTGACATCCGGTTCGTCCGGCTGTGGTTCACCGACGTGCTCGGCTTCCTGAAGTCGGTCGCGGTGGCGCCGGCCGAGCTGGAGCAGGCCTTCGAGGAGGGCATCGGGTTCGACGGCTCGGCGATCGAGGGGTTCGCCCGGGTGTACGAGTCCGACATGATCGCCAAGCCGGATCCGACCACCTTCCAGATCCTGCCGTGGCGCTCGGAGACCCCGGGCACCGCCCGGATGTTCTGCGACATCCTGATGCCGGACGGCTCGCCCTCCTTCGCCGACCCCCGGTTCGTGCTCAAGCGCACCCTGGAGAAGGCCTCCGAGCAGGGCTTCACCTTCTACACACACCCGGAGATCGAGTTCTTCCTGCTGAAGAACCTGCCCGGCGACGGCACCCCGCCGATCCCCGCCGACCAGTCCGGCTACTTCGACCACACCCCGCGCGGGGTGGGCCACGACTTCCGCCGCCAGGCGATCACCATGCTGGAGTCGATGGGCATCTCGGTCGAGTTCTCGCACCACGAGGGCGCCCCCGGCCAGCAGGAGATCGACCTGCGCTACGCCGACGCGCTCTCCACCGCCGACAACATCATGACCTTCCGGCTGGTCATGAAGGAGGTCGCGCTGGAGCAGGGCGTGCACGCGAGCTTCATGCCCAAGCCGTTCTCCGAGCACCCCGGCAGCGGCATGCACACCCACGTCTCGCTGTTCGAGGGCGACCGCAACGCCTTCCACGAGTCCGGCGCCGAGTACCAGCTCTCCAAGGTCGGCCGGTCCTTCATCGCCGGGCTGCTGAAGCACGCCGCCGAGACGGCCGCCGTCACCAACCAGTGGGTGAACTCCTACAAGCGGATCTGGGGCGGCTCCCAGCGCACCGCCGGGGCCGGCGGCGAGGCGCCCTCGTACATCTGCTGGGGCCACAACAACCGCTCGGCGCTGATCCGGGTGCCGATGTACAAGCCGGGCAAGCAGGGCTCCACCCGGATCGAGGTCCGCTCCCTGGACACCGGCTGCAACCCGTACCTCGCCTACGCCGTCACCCTCGCGGCCGGCCTGAAGGGCATCGAGGAGGGCTACGAGCTCCCGCCCGGCGCCGACGACGACGTGTGGGCGCTGACCGACTCCGAGCGCCGGGCCCTCGGCATCCAGCCGATGCCGCAGAACCTCGGCGAGGCCATCGACCTGATGCAGCGCAGCGAACTCGTCGCCGAGACCCTCGGCGAGCACGTCTTCGACTTCTTCCTCAGGAACAAGCACAAGGAGTGGGAGGAGTACCGCTCCGAGGTCACCCCGTTCGAGCTGCGGAAGAACCTCCAGGTGCTGTGAGCGGCTGGCGGCCGCTCAAACCGTTTCCGGCCCGCTGTCGTCCGAAGGGACGACGGCGGGCCGTCCTATGGAGTGGATCTGCGACGGATCGCCGGTCGCGGTGGCGGAATGTGAAGCTTGTATGACCGGGTGTCATGGTCCGATGGGGTCTGAATGTCCGTTTCATCCTGAAAGAGGATCACATGACCTCCTCCGTCAGTCGCGCCGCCGCCACCCGACTGCTCGTCCGCCGGACCTGCGTCGTGGGTGCCGCCGTGGCCGCCGTCGCGGGCCAGCTGCTGGCCGTCCCGACCGTCGCCGACGCCCGCGGTTCGGGTACGGGCACCGGTGCGAACGCGGGTGCGCAGTACCCGCAGAACTCGCAGAACTCGCAGGCCCCACAGGGCGCGCAGAGCCCGCAGAACTCGCAGAGCTCGCAGCTCCCGCAGCTCCCGCTGCACCCGAAGAACCCGCTGGAGCTGCTGCAGTCGTTGCAGTCGAAGAACCCGCTCCAGTCGTTCCAGGCGCTGCAGTCGCCGCAGCCGCACCGCCCGCAGCAGCGGGCCACCACGATCGCCGAGAACCAGCTGCCGTTCACCACCCGCTTCGAGGGCGACTTCCACGGCTCCATCACCCGGATCAGCAACTCGCTGATGACCTGCGACGAGACGAAGGCGCCGCTCGACCCGGAGCAGCCGCCCTGCGAGGACGCCCGCAAGGGCCTCGGCTCCCGGCCGATCAACAACAAGTACGAGATGAAGTACATCAACATCGACCCGGGCTCGGTCGGCCCGCTCGGCGACGGGATCTACTCCGCCAGCTCCGCCGACCTGGGCCTGATCGACGGCTCCCGGGTCAAGTACGCCCGGCTGTACTGGGGCGGCACCCGCGGCATCGACGACGTCGTGCTGCCGGAGAACCAGATCGACGAGGTGTACCTGAAGGTCCCGGGCGAGGGCCAGTACCGCAACATCGCCAACGACCAGCCCTCGATCGGCTACATCACCACCGACGTGGAGAGCAGCTACCAGGCCTCCGCCGACATCACCGACCTGGTCCGGCAGGCCGGCAACGGCACCTACACCGTCGCCAACATGGACTCGGTGGTGAAGCCGCACAGCTGGGGCGGCTGGACGATCGTGGTCGCGTACGAGAACGACTGCAAGCCGTACCGGCACATCCACCTGTGGGACGGCTTCCGGGTCGAGCTGCCGGACAGCCCGCCGCGCGAGTTCGACCTCACCGGGCTGCAGACCCCCGCCGCCGGCCCGGTCGCGGGCAAGCTCGGCTTCGTGGTCTACGACGGCGACCTCAAGTGGACCGGCGACACCCTCGCCATCAAGTCCACCAACGGCCCGCAGGCGCTCTTCTCGGACCTCAACCACGCCTCCAACGACGCGTTCAACTCCACCATCGAGGAGCTGACCCCGGCCGACCAGTTCATCCGCACCCCGTACAACCGCAACAACTTCGGCTACGACTCCAACCGTTGGGACATCTCGCCGTTCCTGCGCAACGGCGACACCGACATCAAGGTGCTGTTCGACACCGACAAGGACGGCTACGACCTGGGCGTCTTCTACGCCTACGTCAACCTGGACGGCTCCACCGAGGGCTGATCCGCCGAGGGCTGATCCACCGTCCGGCCACGGCGCCGCTGCCGCACCACCCGCACCG
>NZ_JBHVEU010000328.1:0-9949 GCF_042802075.1 Kitasatospora sp. NPDC057518 | reverse complement strand
GGCGGAGGGCGGGCCCGGAGGAGGATCCCGGGCCGAGCAGGCCGCCCACCAGCGAGCCGGCGCCGTCGTGGTCGCTGCCCGCGGAGCCGCTGCCGTTCTGGAGGTTGGCCGTCCGGTCGATCTCCAGCCAGGAGTCGGCGTTCGAGTTGTCCACGACCGTGATCAGCCCGCCGCCGGCGGCCGCGGGCGCCGCGGCCCCCGCGAGCAGGGCGCAGGCCCCGGCCAGCCCCAGCGCGGTGGCCCGCAGGGCGGCGGTCGCCGAGGGCAGGGCGGGCGAGGGCCGGGCCGGCCTGAGCTGCCCGGCCCTCATGCCGTCACCGCCATCAGCCCCCTGGGGCGCGCGATGTTCCGCTCCAGCAGCTCGGTGGACTCCCGCACGCCGACCTGCTCACGCCCCCCGGACGGGGTGGGCAGCCGTCCGTCGGCGCTCTTCAGCTCGGACAGCGCCTCGTCCATCGCCCGGTGCGCGGCGAACAGGCACGGGGTGCTGTAGATGGCCACGTCCACCCCCAGGGCCGACAGCTCCGAGAGCGACAGCCGGGGCGACTTGCCGCCCGCGATCTGGTTGAACAGCAGCGGCTTGTCGCCGACCACCCGGCGGATCCGGCGGATCCACTCCTCGCTGCGCACGCCGTCCACGAGCACCACGTCGGCGTCGGTGGCGGCGAGCGCCCGGGCCCGGCGCAGGATGTCGGCCTCCTCGGTGGCGTCGGTGCGCGCGACCACCACCAAGTCCGTCCGGTTGGCGAGGACGAGCTCCAGCTTCTCCAGGTACTCCTCCAGCGGGAGCACCAGCTTGCCGTCCGCGTGCCCGCAGCGGCGCGGCCGCTTCTGGTCCTCCAGGATCACGCCCGACGCGCCGATCCGTTCGAGCTTGCGCACGACGTGGCAGGCCACCTCCGGATCGACGTAGCCGTCGTCGATGTCGACCAGCAGGTGGTGCCGGGGAAAGGCCCCGCGCAGCCGTTCGACGAAGCCCACCATGTCGGGCCAGGCGATGAAACCGATGTCCGGCAGCCCGTAGTAGGAGGCCGCGAAGCCGAAGCCGGAGACGAACATGCCGTCGTAGTGCTCGGCCGCGATGGAGGCCGAGTACATGTCGTAGACGCCGATCAGCGGCGTCGCCCCCGGGCCCGCGATCTCCGCGCGCAGCCGCTGCCCGGGGCTGTCCGTTGCCGTGTTTCCGTGGAACAAGGTCTTCTCCTCACTGGGGATGACTTTGCCTGAACTTGGTGCTTACTAGACCGAACTGAGGTGTCATCACTATGCGCTCTTTAAGGTTCCGTGGGCAAATCTTTAAGTGAGATTCACTCGCGAGAGTGAAGAAATGTCGAAGATATGGAAGATGCTGATATGCATATCGGCTAAATGCTGTGACGCTTCAGCAAGGTGGTCGGGGTCGGCGCCCCGGAGGCAGGGCTGTCGGAGTCGACTGCCGTCACGTGAATCGCCGGGCGAGCGGTTCTCAGGCCCGGTCGACCATTTTGCCCGTCATGAGCTGCCCTTTCAGCAAGGTGCGTACCCCGCCGCCGACGCTTGCGAATATGCCCCCATCGGCATTCCTGCGGACTTCCACCCGCAATCTGGAGAAGCCGAGTTCGGTGGTGCCCTGGACGATGTCGAACACCAGGGGCTTGTCGATCGGCCCCGTGTGCGCCAGCCATCCGGCCATTGCCAGTGCGGCCGAGCCTGTGGCGGGGTCTTCCGCGCAAACCGGCTCGGGAACGAAGACCCGAGCGCGGACTTCGGGCAGTTGCGGAACGAACACTGCCACCCCGAAGACGCCGGCCAGTCCGGGCACCCTCTCGGCGAGCGCCGCAACCCTGTGCGGCAGGGCCTCGGCCGACTCCAGATCGGCGGCGCTCACCGGGAGGCAGGCGAACCCGAGCCCGGCCGATGCCAATCTCACGGGCCCTACTGCCGCGTCCGGAGCGAGCCCAACCGCTTCGCATACGAGATCCGGAACGACGGGCGGACCCACCTGGCAGGCCCGTTCCTCCAGTACGGCACTTTCCCCTGTCGGCCCCACCTGCGCGTGAACGATTCCGCCCCGAGTGCGCAGCGCCACCCGGCCGGGCTGGGCCAGGCCCTGCCGCACCGCCACTGCGGCTGCTCCCACGAGGGGATGACCTGCGAAGTCCAGCTCGACGTAGGGAGTGAAGATCCGCACCTCCACCTCTCCTCCGTCGCCCCGGCGCAGGAAGACCGTTTCCGGCATGGCCAGGCGGGCCGCCAGGCGTTGCATCAGCGCATCGTCACATGCGGCAGCGCACGTGACCACTCCGAGTGGCCCTCCGGTCAGCGGCTCATTCCCGAACACTTCGACCAGTTCGAATTTCATGCACCCGTCATCGCCGGAGAAGGTCGAGTTGTCGCTCGCGAGTGTGGGGAGCGCAGGGGTGCCGGCGGAGTGGGTCGTCATCGCGGTTCTCTTTTCGAGTGGCTCTGCTGTCGTCGGCCGGGCTGTTGTCCGTGGCTGCCGGGGCTGACGCTGAGCATGGTGATCATCGGGCCGGCGGGGTCGGTTTGTGGAGGACGTCCGAGGCAAGTGCGGAGTCCGGGGCGCCCAGGTCTGCACGCGCGGATCCGTGCTGCGTCAGGGCTCTTCATGAGTTGGACGTTATATCCAGCCTGGACTAAGTGTCCACCAGGGGTGCCTTCTCGCGAACGGTCCGGTGCGAGAGCAAGGTCGATCACGGGGTGCCGGACCCCTGTCGGCAAGCCTGTCCGAAGTGCGCTGACCGACCCGGACCTGCCGAGCGCGGACGTCCGCACCGCCCACTCCGCGCGTCCACCCTCGAAGGGCACACCGTGGCCCGCAAGGGCAAGGAGAGCGGTCGACCGCCCGTCATCACCGGCGAACGGTGCACACCGTCCTGCGGCGCCGCGCGGGCGGCGGTCCGTCGAACAGATCCAGCCCGGCCTGATCGTCCCCGCCGGCAAGCGGAAGGGGCGGAACCCCTCCGTCGCGAGCATCTACCGGGCGCCGGCCGAGCACGCCAAGCGCGAGGTGTGCCCCGAAGCCGTCGGACAGGCCCACATCGACTTCGCCGTCCTCCAGGTCGGCCAAGTTCCCCGGTGCCCGCCTGGCTGTCCCGGGCCGAGTGCCGCTCTGACCGCAGAGCACTGTCTCTCGCTTCGCCGTGGCTTCGGGGGAACAGGGCCGTGTACGGGGCGAAGCCGGCCGCCGGGGCCTGGCCGGTGAGGTGCGGGCCCCGGCGCGTGAGGGGTCAGGCGCGCGGGAGCGGGGGCGCGGCGCGGCGTTCGCGCAGTGTCCGGAGCATCCGGCGGGTGGCCTTGGTCGCGACCGGGGGCAGGAGCTCCAGGGCGAGCCGCCGTGAGGTGGAGCGCTGGATCGGGCCCTTGACCTGGTAGTTGAGGCGCATCACCCGGGCGCCGGCGATGGTGTCCTCGTCGACGGTGTACCCCTCGGTCGGCCAGTCGCGCTTCCGCAGGACGGCCTGAGCGGCCGCCGCGTCGCCCCAGGTGCCGTAGAACTTCATCGGGGTGAGCAGGACCGGCCGCAGTCCGCCGGTGAAGACCGCCTCCCAGACCGCGGCGGAGACGCCCGGGGTGTGCTCGGAGCGGTAGTCGTCCAGGGCGACCACGCCGTTCTCGCCGAGCGCGGCCCGGGCCACCGCGATGTCCCCGGCGACGTGCTCGTAGAGGTGGGAGGCGTCGACGTGGACGAAGCGGCAGCTGTCCGCCCGGACGCGGCCGTCGGCCAGCACCGAGGTCGGGGCCTGCACTATCTCGGGCAGCTCGCCGTGGAAGGCGAGGTAGTTGGCCTCGAAGGCGCTGCGGGTGAGGGTCTTGCGGTAGGACATGTTCATCTCGGCGGCGTTGTCGGCGTCGCCCGCCTCGGAGTCGAACAAGTCGCAGACCGTCAGCCGCTCACCCGGCTGCAGGTGGTCGCCGAGCAGGACGGCGCTGCGGCCGAGGTAGCTGCCGAGCTCCAGGATGTCGCCGGTGACGCCGGCCGCGGTCTGGGCGGACAGCAGGTGGCTGAAGGCGGCCCGGTCGAGGCTGAAGAACCAGCCGGGAATGTCGTCCCGCTTCAGCGGCGCGGAGTGGACTGCGGCCTCGACCGCGGTCTCGGACATGGGCACGGCGGCCTCCAGGGGGACGGCGGGGCGCGGTGGCGGGTCACGCCCGCGGAGGGGGACGCCGAGGACGTGAGGCGGATCATCATAGCGACGCCGGGGCGGGGGAGAGCCAGATGCGGAACGGCCTAAATCCGGCTCTTCGCTCTGCCGTTCGGCAGGGGTTCACGCCTTCGTTTCGCTCCCGAATCGCCTGGTCGGCCTGGGTCCTCTCTTTCGGATCATGCCGGGCGCACGACGCCGGAGCACGCACCTCGCCGCGTTGTCGTCGGTCGCCGATGCTCCGCATGGACTCCCTCCTCCGCCTTGCGATGCACGCACTCCGACGCCGCACGCTGATCCGACGTGATCCGAAAGAGAGGACCTAGCCTTCCGAGAGCTCCGCCCCGCCCGGCCGTTCCAGCTCCGCGACGGTCTCGGACAGCCAGGCCCGCTCGGCCGCCGTGGAGGCCCGGGCGACGAGCAGCATCCCGCGCCGGAAGGGGTTCGGTTCGCGCTCGGCGGTCACCGGCTGCCCCGTCCCGTCGTAGAAGAAGCTGCTCGGGGCGTCCAGGAAGGCCAGTCGGCGGCGGAGCACGGCGGCCTGCCGGGTCGGGTCGGCGAGATGGTGCAGGAACGTGGTGACGGTGAAGAAGCGGATCTGGTCGGTGATCTCGGCCTGCTCCGGGTCGGCCAGGCGGCGCAGCAGTTCGGCCCGCCCCCGCGCCGTCAGCTCCAGCGTCTGCCGCGGTGCGGCGCCGCTGCCCGGTTCGGTGCGGCGGTGCAGCAGTCCGGCCTTCTCCAGCCGGGCGATGGCGGGGTAGAGCGCGCCGTCGCTGACCGGTCGGACATGACCGGTCAGTCCGGTGATCCGGGACTTGAGCTCGTAGCCGTGAAGCGGCTGGTCGTACAGGAAACCGAGGATCGCGAGCGTCAACACGGCTGGAGCCCTTCGGTCGGAGTGCGCCCTGTGGAGTCGTCATGTTACCTCTTGTCGATGTGCCTCGAAACGATGTATCTCTATTCGAGGCAGGTCGAGAGGGCTGCAGCCGATCGAGGAGAGCCGAGGCGGGCCGGGGTCCGCCCGGTCACGTACGAGCACCACAGGGGAAGGGAGAAGGGCATGCGCGGCCAGTTGCGCCGACTCACGGCATTGGCGGTACCCGTCTACGCGGAGCTGCTGTCCGGGGTGATCGCCTCGGTGATCGGGGCCCTCTGGGTGGCCGGTCTCGGCGGGGCCGCGGTCGCGGCCGTCACCCTGGCCGGCACCGTCGAGAACCTGCTGCTCGGCCTGGTCCTGGTGGTCGCCTCCGGTACCAGCGTCAGGCTCTCCCACGCCCTCGGTGCCGGCGATCACGCCGAAGCCGCCCGGACCACCCGCGCGGCCTGGCGGCTCTGTGCCGCGGTCAGCGCGGCGCTCGCCGTCCCCGGCTTCCTGCTGCGCGACCGGCTGGCAGGCGCCTTCCTGGACGGCGAAGCTGCCGAACAGGCCGCCGGTTACCTCGCCGTCGCGTTCCCGGCCTTCGCGCTCTTCGTCGGCCAGCGCGTCGCCGACGAGCTGTTCAAGGGCGCGGGCGACACCCGCACCCCGATGCGGATCGCCCTGCTCTCCAACGCGCTGCTGCTCCTCCTCGACCCCCTGCTGATCCTCGGCCCGGGGCCGCTGCCCGCCCTCGGCGTGCCGGGCGCCGCCCTGGCCCTGGTCCTCTCCCGGGCGGTCGCCCTCGCCGTCACCCTGCGAGTGCGGCGAGGGCGGCGACTGCGGCAGCCGGGGCCACACGCGGATCCGCAGCCGGTGAGACGCGAGGAACCGCAGCCGCAGGGCCCTGGCGGCACCGGGGGAGCGGGCGCGGCGGCGGTACGGATCCTGCGCGCGGGCGCACCGTTCGGTCTGGACTTCACCGCCCGGATGGCCGTCGGAACCGCCCAACTCGGCCTGGTCGCGGGCTTCGGCGTCGCGGCGGTGGCCGGCTACGGCCTCGGCTACCGCGTCCTGCTCGTCGCCACCATGGCCTTCTACGCGCTGCGCCAGGCCGCCGCGATCGAGGCGGCACGGCTGACCGGCGCGGGAGAGGTCGCCGCGCTGCACACCCTGCGCCGCGCCACCGGACGCCTCGCCGCGCTGCTCGGTGGGGTGGCGGCGCTGCTCGCCGTCACGCTCGCCGTGCCGCTGACCGCGCTCTTCACCGAGGACCGGGCGGTGGCCGCGCAGTCCGTCGGCTTCCTGCGCTCGGCGGCTCTCTACCTGCTGCCGTACGCGCTGGTGGTGGCGGTCGGCGGAGTGCACCAGGCGGCGGGCGCCGGGCGCCCGCTGGTGGTCTCCGTCCTGCTCGGTCTCGGGACCCAACTCGCCGCCTCGGCGGCCCTGTCCGGGCCGCTGGGGGTGTCGGGGGTGTGGCTCGGGCCTGCGGTGGGCGCGGCCGTGCAGCTCGCGCTGCTCGCCACACTGACACGGTCGCGGAGTCCGCGCGGGACTGTCGGTGGTGTGTGCCAGGGTGGGGGCCATGGCACACACCCCGGACGGGCGGCCGATCCCGCCCCCGCACACCGATGAACGCACCACGCTGGAGAACTGGTTGGACTTCCAGCGGGCCACGCTCGCCCGGAAGGCCGACGGCCTCGACGACCACCAGGTGCGGCTGGCGTCCGTCCCACCGTCCACGATGACCCTGCTGGGCCTGGTTCAGCACCTCGCCGAGGTCGAGCGCACCTGGTACCAGCGGGTGTTCGCCGGGCAGGACGTCCCGCCGGTGTACGGCGCGGACAACGCCGACGGCTACGGGCTGGACCCGGAGCGCGGGATGGCCGAGGCGCTGCGGGACTGGCAGACGGAGGTCGACCGGGGCCGGGAGCTGACCGCGGACAAGCCGCTGGAGGCGGCCGGCCCGCTCTCCCCGCAGATCGCCGCGGTGATCGGCGCGGACAGCGTCTCGCTGCGCTGGATCCTGGTGCACCTGATCGAGGAGTACGCCCGCCACAACGGCCACGCCGACCTGCTCCGGGAGTCCGTCGACGGAGCCACCGGGGTGTGAACCAAACCGGGGTCTGACGGCACGGGCGTTGCTCAGCGCCGACCGGCGGACTCCGGCCGCGCGCCCGACGCCGGACCGGCGGCCCGGTCGGCAGCCCCACCGGCCGTCGGTCCGGCCGCCCGTCCGGTCAGCCGCGCGGCGAGCAGCGTCCCCGCGCCGGCCACCGCCGCCATGGTCAGCGCGGACGGCGCGAGCGCAGCGCCGGGGTCCGTACGGCCGGCGGCGGCGGTGGCCAGGGCGATGCCCAGCGCCGGGCCGATGTTCAGCACGGTCTGCTGCAGGCCGCCCGCGACCCCGGCCCGGGCGGCGGCCGCGCCCCGGACCACCATCGTGGTGGCGGTGGCCATCACCGCACCGAAGCCGGTGCCGAGCAGTGCGAAGCAGCCGGCGATCGCGAGCGTCCCGGAGCCGGTGCCGAGAAGCGCCGTGAGCAGCGCCCCCGTGGTGATCAGGGCCATTCCCGGCAGCACCACCGCCCGCTCGCCGTGACGTTTCGCCAGCCAGGCGGAACCGGGCGCCGCGAGGATCATCGTCACCGCGAGCGGCACCGCCCGCAGGGCGCTCCGCAGGGGGTCGAGCCCGAGCACGTCCTGGAGGTAGTAGGTGGCCGGGAAGAGCGTTCCCTGGAGCGCGGCGGAGGCGGCGAGCAGGACGACGAGGGGCGGCGCGACGGCCGTGGAGCGGAGCAGCGCGGGCGGCAGCAGGGGGTCGGCGGTCCGGCGTTCGTGGCGTACCAGGACGAGGGCGAGGACTCCGGCCGCGGTGAGGCCGAGCAGTGGAACGGCCGGTCGGCCGGTGTCCGGCAGCGTCACCAGGCTCTGCACCAGGAGGGCCAGCGCGAGTGCGAGCAGGGCCGCGCCGGGCAGGTCGAGCCCGCTGTCGTGCCGGCCGTCGTGCTCGCTGCCGTGCCGGTTGCCGCGCCCGGCGGCCGGGGAGCGGGTGTCGGGCGATCCGGCTCCGGCCGGTACCGCGAGGGCCGCCAGGAGGGCGGCCGCGGCGGGCAGCAGGCCCAGCAGGAAGACCGACCGCCAGCCGAGGTGCGCGGTCAGTGCGCCGCCGACCAGCGGTCCGGCCGCCGCCGCGAGCCCGATGGCGGCGGTGCGGATCGCGATCGGGCCGGCCAGGCGGTCGGCGGGCCAGGCGGCCCGCAGCATGCCCAGGGTGGCCGGTTGCAGCAGCGCGCCGGCCGCGCCCTGCAGGACGCGCAGCGCGACGACCCAGCCGATGCCGGGTGCGACGGCGATCCCGAGCGAGGCGGCGGCGAAGCCGGTCACGCCGAGCGCGAAGACCCGCCGGTGCCCGTACCGGTCGCCGAGGCGGCCGGCGAAGACCAGCAGGGCGGCGACGGTGACCAGGTAGCCGGCGCTGGCCCACTGGACGGCGGCGACGGAGGCGTGCAGGTCGTGCTGGAGGGCCGGCCGGGCGACAGTCAGCGCGGTGCCGTCGACGGCGACCAGGACGGCGCCGGTGATGCTCGCGGCCAGGACGAGCCCCCGGTGGTGCCGTGGCGGGTTCATCGAGGGGAGGGGCCGAGGTGGGCGTCCAGCGTGGCGCGCAGCAGTGGCTCGACGGAGTCGTCGCCGGTGATGAGGCGCAGGCTGCCCCAGGTGCGCAGTTGGGCGAGGCCGTGCAGGTTGGACCAGAGGGCGGCGGTGGCGGCGGCCGGATCGTCGGACTGCGGGTGCACCTCGGTGACCAGGCCGACGAAGGTGAGGAACAGCGGCAGGGTGGTGCGGCGAAGTTCGATGCCGCTGCCCTCCAGCAGGTCGTGACGGAACATCAGCTCGAACATGCCGGGGTTGGCGGCCGCGAAGCCGAGGTAGGCGCGGGCGAGCGCGTCGAGGCGGGTGCGCGCGTCGGCGCCGGTGGCGGCGGTGAGGGCGTCGGCGCCCGCGAGGGTGTCGGTGAGCCTGCCGAAGCCCTGCTGGGCGATGGCGGCGAGCAGTTCGCGGTGGGTGGGGAAGTAGCGGCGGGGCGCGCCGTGCGAGACCCCGGCGCGGCGGGCGATCTCGCGCAGGCCGAGCGCCTGGACGCCGCCCTCGGCCACCAACTCGACGCCGGCGGCCACCAGTCGGGCCCGCAGGTCCTGCTCCTGTTCGGTCATGAGGACACTGTCTACCAGCCGGGCGTAGACAGTGTCTACTCGCGGCCGCACCGATGCCCGGGCAGAATCGATCGCGTGACCGATCACGTGGACGAAGGCGGCGAGCCGGCCTGCTGGCTGGACCGGGTGTGCCCGGAGTGCGGACGACTGCGCGAGCGGACCGGCCCGGGCCCCTGCGAGAACTGCGGCGCGGACGGCACGGACGGTGCGGACGTGCAGGACGACGGGCAGGGCGACGGGTCAGGCGACTGAGACCGACCCCGGCCCGGCCGGGGTCAGCCGGGCCGGCGCCCCGCGGAGCCGCCGCTACTGGGGCGGCTGGTCGCGGAACTGGTTCTTGAGCTGCTCCTGGGCGGCGTCGACCTGCCCGCTGTACTTGCCCTCGGTGCGCTGGTCGACGGCGTCGCCCGCCTTGTCGACGGCCTTGTCGGCCTGGTCCTCGTGGCCCTTCAGCAGGCTCTTGAGCTTATCCATCATGGACATCTGGTCACACTCCTGGATGAGACGCCCCCACCCCTCCAATATCGCCGCGTGCGCTGCGGTCCGCATCCCGCAAGGTGTGCGTAAAGGCTTGGCAACGGGATTCCGATCATGTCCAATCATGACCCTCACGGCCCGTCGGAAGGAGTCGCCCTGATGCTGCGCACCCGTCGCTCCACCTCGCCGCTCGACCGTTCCACCTCCTCGCTCGCCCGTTCCACCCCGTACGACCGCACCACCTCCTCAGGACC
>NZ_JBHVEU010000327.1:0-9950 GCF_042802075.1 Kitasatospora sp. NPDC057518 | reverse complement strand
GCGGTGCCGGACGGGCGGCAGCCCGCCGCCGGCGCCTCCCGGCAGGCCGGCGACCTGCCCGTGTGGCTGGCGCCGGTCGCCGGGGCCGCCGCACCGGCCGCCTCGGTGCAGGTGCAGGTCGCGGACCCGAAGGCCGCGGCCGCCGCGGGTGTGCCGGGCACGCTGGTCGCGCTCTCGCGCGCCGACGGCGTGGCGGGCGACGGCAAGGTCCGGGTCGGGATCGACCTGGGCTCGCTCGGTTTCGGCGGCGACTTCGCGCACCGCGCCCGGCTCACCGCCCTGCCCGAGTGCGCGCTGACCACACCGGACGCCGAAGGCTGCCGGACCGGTACGCCGGTCGCCGCGCAGTACGACGAGCAGGCCAAGCGACTGGTCGCGGACGTCGAGCTGCCTGCCGCGAGCGCGGCCGGCGCACCCCAGCGGGCCGAGGCGGCCCCGGCCGGAACCCCGGCGGCCGCGCCGCAGCTGCTGCTGGCGCTGAACGGCGCCCCCGAGAGCGGCACCGGCACCTACAGCGCCACCCCGCTCTCGCCCAGCCAGGCGTGGGCCGCGGGGAGCTCCGCCGGCTCGTTCACGTACAGCTACCCGATCGTGGTCCCGCCGGCCCTGGGCGGCACGGCGCCGTCGGTGTCGCTCGGCTACGACTCCTCGGCGGTGGACGGCAAGACGGCCTCCACCAACGCGCAGGCCTCCTGGATCGGCGACGGCTGGGACCTCGGTGCCGGCTACGTCGAGCGCGGCTACCGCGGCTGCGACAAGGCGGGCATCCCCGGCTCGGGCGACCAGTGCTGGGGCGGCGCCAACCTGACGCTGTCGCTGGGCGGCCACTCCGGTGAGCTGGTCCCGGACGACGAGTCCTGCGCCAAGGGCGGCGCCGCCGCCGACGAGCAGTCGAAGTGCACCTGGCGACTGAAGCGGGACGACGGCACGAAGGTCGAGTTCCTCACCGGCGCCAACAACGGCACCTGGAACGGCTCGTACCTGAAGGTGACCGACACGGCCTCGGGCAGCGTCTTCTACTTCGGCCTCAACCAGCTCCCGGCGGCGAACGGTGCGCCGGCCAAGGTCGGCCCGGAGAGCAGGTCGGCCTGGACGGTGCCGGTGTACTCGCCCAACCCGGGCGACCCGTGCTACGACGCGGCCAAGGGCAAGGGCTCCTGGTGCCAGACCGCGTGGCGCTGGAACCTGGACTACGTGGTCGACCCGCACGACAACCTGACCACCTACTCCTACACGCCCGAGACCAACGTGTACGCGCGCGGCGGCGCCCAGAACAGTGGGAAGGGCACGAACACGTCGTACACCCGCGGCGGCGTGCTCGCCTCCATCGGCTACGGCCAGCTGCTGTCCGACCAGCTCGGGGCGAACGGCGCGTTCCAGCCCGCCGCGAAGATCGACTTCACCGCCGGCGAGCGCTGCAAGTCCGGCGCGGTCTGCGACCCGGCACAGCGCACGGCGGCGAACGCGGCCAACTGGCCGGACGTCCCGATGGACAAGCAGTGCCCGGAGACCGGCGCCTGCACCAACTATGGCCCGACCTACTGGTCGACGCTGTGGCTGAACTCCGTCACCACCTCGATCCGCTCCGGCGCCACCTACCGCCCGGTGGACCGGTACGACTTCGTCCACGAGTTCAAGACGCCGCAGAACGCGACGGACAACGCGCCGATCGCCTGGCTGCAGTCGGTGA
Source organism: Kitasatospora sp. NPDC057518 (assembly GCF_042802075.1). Taxonomy (NCBI): domain Bacteria; kingdom Bacillati; phylum Actinomycetota; class Actinomycetes; order Kitasatosporales; family Streptomycetaceae; genus Kitasatospora; species Kitasatospora sp. NPDC057518. The sequence continues at coordinate 8,260 of NZ_JBHVEU010000327.1, read as the reverse complement.
AGCGCACCGGCAAGGACACCGCCAACGGCCAGTCCGAGCAGTCCCTGCCGGAGGTGACCTTCACCGACGAGCTGCTGCCCAACCGCGTCGACGGACTGGTGCCGGCGCGTCCGCGCTACAACCGCCCGCGCCTGGCGGTCATCGGCACCGAGACCGGCGGCACGGTCCTGGTGTCGTACGCCAAGGAGTCCTGCTCGCGCACGGCCGGGAGGATGCCGGCCTCGGCGGACAACAACGACAGGAGCTGCTTCCCGGTGAAGTGGTTCGACACCGGTGTGCAGGCCACGGTGGACGACTGGTTCCTGCGCTACCCGGTGGAGACGGTCACCGTCGACCCGAACGCCAAGCTGGTCACCGGCGCGGTGGCGACGACCACCTCGTACACCTACGGCCCGGCGGCCTGGCACCGCAACGACGGCGCGCTCGTCGAGGCGGACTACCGCACCTGGGACCAGTTCCGCGGCTACGCCGGCGTCACCACGGTGACCGGCTCCGGCAAGGACGGGCCGCAGGCGAAGTCGACGACCAGCTACTACCAGGGCATGAACGGCGACATCAAGGCGAACGGGAGCGCCAAGGCGGCGTCCGTCGCCGGGGTGAAGAGCGGCAGCAGGACCGACGAGGAGTGGCTGTCCGGCCAGGTCCTGGAGACGGACACCTACGCCGACGCCGCGGCCCCCGCGGGAACGCCGGTCGCCTACACCGTCAACTCCTACGAGCGCACCGCCGGCCTGAAGCCGACCGCCACCCACAAGCGCGCCGGGCTGCCGGACCTGGTGGCCAACTACCTGTCGACCACGTCCACTTCCGTCAGCACCTCGGTGACGACCACCGGGACCCGGAGCACCTCGACGGTCACCTCGACGGACCCGGCGAACAACAACCGGACCACCACCTCGCTGAGCACCGCCGACGGCACGCCCGACATCTGCACCCGGTACCGCTACGCGACCTCCCCGGGTCAGCTGGTGACCGGGCGGATCTCCGAGACCTACGTGATCTCCGGCGCCAACGCCTGCACCGCGGACGCCACGCCGGCCAACACGGTCTCCGACACCCGCACGCTCTACGACGGCCAGGGCTTCGGCGCCTCGGACGCCAAGGGCGAGGTCACCGGCACGCAGGTGCTGGACCGCTACGACGCCAACGGCGCCGCGCAGTACGTGACTACGGCGGCCAAGGGCTACGACGCGTACGGCCGGGTCACCTCCGAGACCGACCCGACCGTCAGCGACGAGGCCAATCCGAACGGAGCTGTCACCACCACCGCGTACACCCCCGCCGGCCCCGGCGAACTGCCGAGCAAGGTGGTCACCGGCTCCCCGGCCCCGGCCGGCGCACCGGACGCGGGCACACCCCGCACGACCACCGTCACCTTCAACCCGTCCCGCGCGCTGGTGCTCACCACGACCGACGCCAACGACCGCAAGGTGACTCAGAGTTACGACGGCCTGGGTCGACTGAAGGCGGTCTGGGTGCCCGGGCGGGACACTGCGGCCGAGGCCACCTATACCTATGACTACGCTGTCAACGGTGCCAAGTCGCCCTCGACCACCATCGCCAGGTCCCTGCGGGCCGACGGCCACACCTACAGCACGTCCACCAAGATCCTGGACGGGCTCGGCCGCACGGTGCAGACCCAGGGCGACCCGGCAGTCTCGGCCTACCACGGCCGGATGATCACGGACTCGTTCTACGACTCGCAGGGGCGGGTCAACCGCACCTACGACAACTACTACGAGGACACCTCCGGCCCCAGCACCACCCGGTGGATCCCCGACGGCGCGATGGTGCCCCACCAGAACGTGGTCCAACTCGACGGCCTGGGACGTTCGGTCAGTACGCAGTTCGTCGCCCTCGGCAAGGTGCAGACCACGACCACCACGGCGTACCCGGGGGCGGACCGGGTCGACGTGTCGCCGCCGACGGGCGCGACCGCCACCAGCACCGTCACCGACGCCCGCGGCCGCACCGCCCAGCTGTGGCAGTACCGGACGCCTACCGCGACCGGCAACCCGGCCGACGCCGACGTGTCCCGCTACACCTACACCCCGGGCGGCCAGCCGTCGACCAGGGCCGACGCGGCGGGCAACACGTGGAGCTACACGTACGACCAGCGCGGTCGGCAGGTGAAGGCGGACGACCCGGAGTCCGGCGTCTCGACCCGCGCCTACGATGCGGCGGGCCGGGTCGCGACCACCACGGATGCGCGCGGTCAGACCGTTGCCACCAGCTATGACCTGCTGGGGCGGAAGACCGGAACCTTCAACGGCACGGTGGACCCGGCGAACCAGCTGACCGGATTCACCTACGACACGGTCGCCAAGGGGCAGAGCGCGGCGTCCATCCGATACGTCGGCGGTGCGAAGGGCGCCGTGTACAGCAAGACCATCACCGCACTGGACACCGCCTACCGCCCGACGAAGACCACTGTTTCCATCCCCGGCGACGAGATCGGCAAGACCGGGCAGCAGGTGACCTTCGACTACTCGGCCGCCTACAACCCGATCACCGGCGCCCTGGTCGCCGACGGGCGCGCCGCGGCGGGCGACCTGGCGCAGGAGTCGGTCAACTACAACTACGACATGTACGGCAAGCTCAACGACATGAGCGGGGCCGGCTACACCTATCTGCGGCAGGCGGACTGGGATGCCTACGGGCGTAACATCCGTACCACGATGAACCCGTGGGGCACGCAGATCGTCGCGACGAACACGTACGACGAGCCGACCGGGCGCGTGCTGACCCAGTACGTCGACAAGCAGACATCGAGCACCGGCACCGTCCAGAACACCACCTACGCGTACGACCCGGCGGGCCAGATCACCGCGATCCGGACGATCCCGAACAACACTCCGGCCGCGACCGACCTCCAGTGCTTCACCCACGACTACCTGGGCCGGCTGACCTCGGCCTGGTCGGACACGGGGAAGCTGAACCAGCCGACCCCGTCGCTCGCCGGTCAGGGCGCGTGTGCGAATGCGACGCCGACCAGCGGTGCGGTCGCCCCGGCGAAGACCACGGTGGGCGGGAGTGCGGCGTACTGGCAGGACTACACCTACGACGCGGTCGGCAACCGGACCAAGCTGGTCATGCACAACCCGACCGGCGACGTCTCGAAGGACCTGACGATCGACCAGGCCTTCCCGGCCCCGGGCACCCGCAACACGCCGACCACCGCGGCCGGCACGGGCGGCGGCACCGGCGGTCCGCACGCGCCGACGACGGTGAAGTCCACCTTCCCCAACAACGGCAGCACTCCCGGCGGCAACCAGTACGACGCCGCCGGGAACACCACGAAGACCGCCAACCCGGGCGCCAACAAGACGCTGGGCGCGGGCTTCGTGCTCAACCCCGGTGAGTCCGTGCGCTCCAACTCCGTCCAGCTGACCATGCAGACCGACGGCAACCTGGTGCTGACCTCGCTGCGCACCGGCCTGGTGACCTGGTCGACCAACACCGCGAACCACCCGGGTGCGTGGGCGACCATGCAGGACGACGGCAACTTCGTGGTCTACGACCCGCAGCGCGTCCCGCTCTGGTCCTCGCAGTCGTGGGTCGGGCCGAACAGCAAGTACTTCGCGGTCGTCCAGGACGACGGCAAGTTCATGGTGTACGCACCGGGTTGGGTGCCCAAGTGGGACTCCAAGACCTGGAACGCCGTGGACGCGGCCAACGGCGCGGAGCTGACCTGGGACGCCGAGGGCAAGCTCGCCTCGATGAAGCAGGGCAGTTCCACCACCGGCTACGTCTACGACGCGGACGGCAACCAGCTGATCCGCCGCAACCCGGGCAAGGTCACGGTCAACCTCGGCGGCGGGGACGAACTCGTCTACGACACCGGCAGCAAGACCAGCACCGGCACCCGCTACTACACCATGCCCGGCGGCGTCACCCTGGTCCGCCAGGGCCCGACCAAGCTCACCTACCAGTTCTCCGACCACCACAACACCGGCACGCTCTCCATCGACTCGGCCACCAGCACCGAGACCCGCCGCTGGACCGACCCGTTCGGCGTCCTGCGCGGCTCCGGCGCGGCCAACTCCTGGGCCGGCGACAAGGGCTACGTCGGCGGCCTGAAGGACGACGCCACCGGCTTCACCAACCTCGGCGCCCGCCAGTACCAGCCGGGGACCGGCCGCTTCCTCAGCCCGGACCCGCTGATCCTCCCCGAGGACCCGCAGCAGTGGAACGCTTACGCCTACAGCAACAACAACCCGGTGGACAAGACCGACCCGACCGGCATGGCGCTGGAGGAGTGCGCCAACGGGATGGCCAAGTGCTCCAACATGGGTACCAAGATCGAAGGCTTCGGGGAGAACTATCCGGCGATCGTCAAGCAGATCAAGGCCGAGGAGCCCATCCGCCAGTTCCGCTACCAGCTCTACCTGGAGGTCCAGAAAGCGCAGGAGATGATGAGGCTGGCCCGCAGGAACTACGGGCTTTCCGAACTGAAGAAGTACAACCAGAAGACCAAATACCCGTACACCTGGGATGAGAACGGGGAGCACCCGAAGGCAAAGAAGAAGGACGACCTGGTGGCGCCTGCCGAGTGGGACCTCTGCAAAACGCACCTGTTGGAATGCGGCCAGGCGGCTCTCATCAAATACACGGCGGACGACCTCAAGTACACGGAATATCCTGATGTCCCGAAGGGCAGGGACAGCGACGAGTCGAACGCGTTTCACCACGCCGTGTGGCAAGGGCTGCTCACGTACAACTTCGGGGAGCAGGCCGCGTGGGAGTGGGCTGATGCCCACGAGGCGTACGGCTCCAAGGATTCGCAGGAGGACCACATAGCCGACCTGATGAACAACGTGAAGGGCCGAGCGATCGGCCAGGCGGCCCGAGAGAAGTTCGGGCCGCCGGAGTTGGCGAGCTGGGACATCAGGCCATCGCCCGCGATGACCTACATCATCGATTCGGCTCGGGAATACCTGGCCTCCGGGAACTATGCCCGGAGAAGTGACTTCGACGACTGGGAAAAGGGCTGAGCCGATACGTTCGGATACTGAGACGCGGCGGGGCGTCCTTTGTGGCGACCCCGCCGCGTCGCCCGTGAACATCTTGAGGAGGGGTGCGTGAAGGGACGGCGGGTTGTCCTGTGGAGTCTGCTCGGCGGGCTACTGGTCATGTGTGGGACAGGTTGGGCCGTATGGCTGGTGATCCGGCCGGATTGGCCTGACATGCCCGATCCGATCGGGCGGTGGACGGGCGGGACGGCTGTCGTCGAGCTGCTTCAGGAAGGAAAGCTGGGGTCCGCACAGGTGCCGGCGTACGTGTGTAGCGGCTCCGCGGCGGACAAGGCGCAGCTGGTGGAGATCGAGGGGCATTGGCGGGAATCCTTCGTTGACGACGTGGGTCCCGGGTTTCATGTGGTGGCGAAGCGGAAGGGCGACGGGGGAGCCTGCGGTTTCTACTTGACGGCTCAGGAGAACGGGAAAGATCTCTGGCTGCTGAAGGAACCAGGAATCCTGATGACCAAGTCCTGATCAGCAGCCAGGTGCGCGTTGCTTCGGCCGAGTTCCCGGAGAGTGGAAATCCCGGCGAGGCCCGTCCGGAGGACGGGGGCACGTGCACGTGCCGGCTGATGAGAACGACGAACGGGAAAGGGGCCGGTCTTCGGTGGGGGAGGCGATTCACGTGGTGGGACGTTCGGTGGTGTTCCGGGTGCTCCTGGTGGGTTTGGTGTGTGCTGCCAGTGCGTGCAGCGGGGGTGGGGCCGGAGGGGTGGCGGGCAAGGGTGTCACGTCGGCGCCCGTGGTCCGGCCGGTGTTTGCGGAGAGCTCGAAGCAGGTGATCCTGCGGACGGCGAAGGAGAACGGGACGGCGCCGGCGGGTGATCGGTTCACGCTGGTCGAGTACGACGGCGGGTACGGGCCGGAGCTGATCTGGCAGGCGGAGCGGACCGGGGGTCTGTGCGCCGCGTCGGAGAGCGTCATGGCGGGTTGGTGCGAGACGGTGGAGGAGACCTCCGGGCGGCGGGTTCCCGGCGTCGGCGTCTTCGTGGACCCGGGGCTGCGCGAACGCGACGGGGAGGCATCGTGGGTGCTGCGGGTGATGGCCAGCGGTGAGACGATCGACCGTCTGTCGTGCCAGGGAAGGGACTTCCCGGTCCGCCAGGTGTACGCGGTCGACCTCGCCGGGGCCCGGCGCACCGTCTACACCGCCTCGATCCCGAGGAATCTCCAGGGGGAGTACCGGGTGTCCGTCCAGCGGAACGGGAAGCCGGACGAGGATCGTCTCGACCTCGGCTTCGAGAAGGGCCGTGTCGTGCAGTGCTGAGGGGCTGGCCGCCGCGGGCCCGGTGCGCGGGCGGAATCTGTCTGGCCGACGCCGAACTGCTGACGCGCCGTTTCCCGCTGCTGGGTTCGCTGTCGGCGGCGATGTGGGTCGGTCGGGTGCTGACGCAGAACTCCGTGACGTGGGTTCCCGGGCCGACCGACGTGAGTATGCAAGGGGGGGCACGGGTCGAGCCGGCGACGCTGGCGGAGATCACGGCGAACGGGACGTGGGAGGAGGTCTCCATCGGGTGCGGTGTCCCGGAGGAGATCGCCGCCGAGGTGGGTGACCCGACCAGGTGGCTCCACAGCAGGGCCTTCGACGAGTCGGTCACCCGGACCCAGTACTCGGGGAGCTTCTCCTTCGACAAGCAGACTGGCCGGGTCTACTTCTGTGCGGTCAACCCGAAGATCAGGGAGGGGAGTTGAGCGTCTGCTGGCCTTGCGGGCGGCCGTACCCACGTGACGGCCGCCCGCCGTACCGGGCCTACGGGTGGTAGACGACCTCCGGGAAGGCCGTCGACGGTCCGTCGAGCAGGTTGCCGCAGTGCCGGCCCCGCAGGTGGAGGTCGAAGAAGGCGCGCGGGTAGGCCTGTTGGACGAGGACGCCGCGGTCGGGGTCGAGGGTGCCGACCTGGGACTGGATGTCCTGCTCGGTCATGCCGAGCAGCTTGCCCGCCTGCGGGATCAGCGTCATGTTGTCGCCGTAGGAGCTGTGGATGGCGCCGGTGGCCTGGACGTCGAGGCGCCAGCCGCGCAGGTGGCCCCAGAAGGTCTCGATGAACGGGCTGGTGGCCCGGGTGTAGCGGGCGGTCATCATCATGAACGGCCGGTCGATGTCGGTGGTGATGGCGGGGTTCGACTCCATCCGCCCGTCCAGGGTGAGCCCGGCGCGGATGCGCTGGTCGGCGACCATGGCGAGGCCGACGGCGGTGCCGCCCTTGGACCAGCCGAAGGCGCCCATGTTCCGCGCGTCCAGGTTGCCGAGCAGGCCGGTCGGCAGGGTGCGGCCGTCGACGTCGGGGTTGCGGCCGTTGGCGAGGTCGACGACGCGGTCGAGGAGGAAGAGCAGGTCGGCGGCGTAGTCCTTCGGGGCCAGCCCCGGGGCCACGCCGTCCCGGGTGACGACGGTGCCGTCGGGGAACTCGGTGAATCCGTCGTGGGTGTGGTCGACGGTGACGACGGCGAAGCCGTGGCTGGCCAACTCCTGGACCACGATGGTGTGGTCGGCGCGGTGGCTGCCCGCGCCGTGCGAGTAGACGACGACGGGCAGCGGCCGGCCGGCCCGGTGGACGGGGGCGCCCTGGTGGCCGGCGGTGAGCGGGGCGAGCGAGAGGGGGAGGGGGAAGCCGGCGTCGTCGAGGAAGGCCTTCAGGGCGCCGTCGGTCATCCAGGGGGCGAGCGGGTACGCGTCGGCGGCCGCGGCCCGGGCCGGGTACCAGACGGTGGCCATCAGCTCGCGGAACTTTCCGGGTCGGGCGTTCGGGTCGAGCCTGGCCTCGTCGCGCAGGTGCAGCGGCACCATGCCTACGGGGAAGGGGCCGGTGGGCGCGGGCAGGGTGAGGCGGCCGGGGGAGCCGGGGCCGGTGCCGGTGCCCGTGGAGGAAGCGGGGGTGGAGGCGGGGGCGGCCGAGGCGGCGTGGGCGAGGCCCAGCGGCGCGGCGGCGCCCAGTGCGAGGGCGGCGCCGAGCATGCGGCGGCGGCTCGGTCCGGTGGGGCGGGCGGTCGGCGTGCTGTCCATCGGCGTGGTGCCCGTCGGCGTCGTGTCCATCGGCGTGGTGTCCATGCGCGGAACGCTGTCACGTGGGGCGCGGGGGCGGCATCGGCCTGCGGATTGATGATCTGTCATCTGGCATTGGCCCACGGGTTTACATCCCCGGGCTGATGCGGAACGGGCGTGCGCGGGGTCTCGCGAAGGGCGGCCCCGAGGGCGTGCGGTCGACGCCTCGGCCCCCTCGGGTGCGGGAGGGGGCCGAGGG
>NZ_JBHVEU010000326.1:0-9951 GCF_042802075.1 Kitasatospora sp. NPDC057518 | reverse complement strand
CCGACGGACGCCGGCACCGTCGTGTGCGCGGGTCGGTACGCGGGTCCGCGGGTGGGTCCGTCCACGGGTCCGTACGCGGGTCCGTGCGTGGGTCCGTGCGTGGCGACCGCCGGCGGGAGGGGACGGAACCCCCGTCCCACCAGCGCGTATTGACCGGGCCGCCGGTCGCTCCGAATAATCGGCGGGACCGGGCACGGCGGTACGCCGCGCCGCGGTACACCGCATCGGGGGAGCGACCGTGATCGAACAGCCTCAGCACACCGGACTCGCCGCACTCGCGGAGGAGTTCTTCGACGCCGAGAACACCCACAACCCGTTCGACGCGACCCTCAGCGGGGTCGAGGGCTACGCCCACCTGGTGCCCGACCCGTCCCGCGCGGCCGCGCACCGCCACCGCGAGGCCCTGCTGGGCTTCACCGCCCGGCTGGCCGCGGTCCCGCTGGACTCGCTGACCGGCGAGGACCGGATCACCCACCGGGTGCTCGCCCGGCTGCTCGCCAACGGCATCGGCCAGATCACCCACGGGCTGGCCGAGTTCAGCGTCTCGGCGACCATCGTCGCCCCGCAGAACGAGGCCTTCACCGCGCTCGCCATGACCTCGATCGACCAGGAGGGCGCCGACGCCTACCTGGAACGCCTCGCCGCGCTGCCCGACTACTTCGACGCCGTCCTGCGCCGCACCCTGGACGCCGCCGCCGAGGGCCGCCACCCGCTGCGCAGCGGGGTCGACGCCGCCGTCGCCCAGCTGGAGGCCCACCTGGCGACCGCCCCGGCCGAGGACAAGCTGCTGCGGCCGCTGGCCGGCCGCCCGGAGTCCGAGCGCGCCCTGGCGATCGTGCGCGACGCCGTCCGCCCCGCGGTGGCCCGCTTCCTGGCCGGGCTGGCCCAGCGGCTGGCACCGGGCGCCCGGCCGGACGACAAGCCCGGGGTCTGCCACGTGCCGGGCGGCGCCGAGGGCTACGCGGACGCCGTCGCCCGCTTCACCCGGCCCGGGCTCACCCCGGAGGAGGTGCACCGGATCGGTCTGGAGGCCGTCGCGGCGCTGCGCGAGGAGTTCGCCGAGCTGGGCGGCAAGGTGCTGGGCATCACCGACCCGGCCGCCGTGCTGACCGCGCTGCGCGAGGACCGCTCGCTGCGCTTCGGCAGCGCGGCCGAGATCGTCGCCCTGGCGGACGGGGCGCTGGACCGGGCCCGCCGCGCCGCCCCGGACTGGTTCCGCCCGTACCCGATCGCCGACTGCGTGACCAGGGAGATCGACCCGATCGAGGCGGAGACCGCGCCGCTGGCCTACTACCAGCCGCCGGGCCCGGGCGGACTGCCCGGCACCCACTGGATCAACACGCTGCGCCCGGAGACCCGGTTCAGCTACGAGTACGAGGCGATCGCCTTCCACGAGAGCGTTCCCGGCCACCACCTCCAGCTCGCCGTCGCGCAGACCCTGCACCACCTGCCGCGGTTCCGGCGGAACCCGAGCGGCCAGCTGACCGCCCACGTCGAGGGCTGGGGCCTGTACACCGAGCGGCTCGCGGACGAGATGGGGCTGTACGGCTCGGAGCTGTCCCGGTTCGGGATGCTCTCGCTGGACGCGATGCGGGCGGTCCGGCTGGTGGTGGACACCGGGATGCACCACTACGGCTGGTCCCGGGAGCGGGCGAAGGCCTACATGCGGGCCAACACCGCGACCCCCGAGGCCAACGTCCGCAACGAGATCGACCGCTACATCGCCTGGCCGGGCCAGGCCACCGCCTACCTGATCGGCCGCCGGGAGATCGTGCGGCACCGCGAGCGGGCCGAGGCGGCGCTCGGCGCCCGGTTCGACGTCCGGGAGTTCCACCACCGGCTGATCGGGCACGGCAGCCTGCCGCTGGGGGTGCTGGAGGAGCTGGTGACGGACTGGATCGCGGAGCAGTAGGCCGGCGGTCCTCCGACCCGGGGAGCGGTCACTCGACCGGGCTCAACGGCCCAGCACCGCACCGCCGTTGAGCCCGATCACCTGACCGGTCAGGTACCCGGCGGCCGGCGAGGCCAGGTAGGCGACCGCCTCGGCCACGTCGGCCGGGGTGCCCGCCCGGCCGACCAGGGTGTCGGCCACCTTCCGCGCGTGGAACTCCTCGCTCCAGCCCGCCCCGAAGATCTCGGTGGACTCGACGTACCCGGGCGCGAGCACGTTCACCGTGATCCCGTCCGGCCCCAACTGCCGCGCCAGGCCGAAGGCCCAGCCGTGCAGCGCGGCCTTGGCCGCGGCGTACGAGCCCGCCGAGTGCGGGCCCGCGCCGCCGCGCTGGGCCGCGGCCGAACTGATCACCACCAGCCGGCCGCCGGGCCGCCGCAGCGCGTCCTGGAGCGCGGTGGTCAGCAGCACGGCGGTGAGCAGATTGCCGTCCAGGTCCCGCCGCCAGGCGGCGGCCAGCGCGGCCAGACCGTCATCGGCGGGCGGGGTGACGATCGCGCCCGCGTTGTTCACCAGCACGTCCACCGGCCCGAGCCCGGCGATCCGGGCCGCCGCCGCCTCGACCGCCGCCGGGTCGGTCAGATCGGCCGCCACCGGCACGACGCGCCCCGGCCCGGCGGTCCGCTCGATCTCCTCCCGGGCCTGCTCCAGCACCGCCGCCCGGCGGCCGACGACCACCACCCGGTGCCCGTCCCCGACCAGCCGCGCCGCGATCGCCCGGCCGATCCCGGTCCCGCCCCCGGACACCACCGCGAGCCGCTCCACCGTCGTCACTCCGCCCCCTCGGGCTTCGGCCCGTACGCGCCGGGCGCTGCTCGGCAGGCTCCCCGGTCACCTGCCGGCACCGGGGGCCTGGTCGTCCACGTCATGATCAGACCGCCGAGGGCCTTCGCCCCCCGGCCCCGGCGGACCGCTCCGGAGCCCGGCGCCGGCGGCACGCTCGTCCGGACCGGTCAGACCACCGGCGGGACGACCGGCAGGTTGCGCTTGTGCTCGGTGCGGCGGTAGTGGCCGAGGACCGTGCGGAAGACCTCCTCGCTGACCGGCATGCCCTCCAGGAAGTCGTCCAGGGCGTCGTAGCTGACACCGAGGGCGTCCTCGTCGGGGCGGCCGGGGGAAAGGTCCTCCAGGTCGGCGGTCGGGACCTTCTTGACCAGCTCGGCGGGCGCGCCCAGCGCCTCGGCGACCGCCCGCACCTGGCGCTTGGTGAGGCCGGACAGCGGCATCACGTCGGCCGCGCCGTCCCCGAACTTGGTGAAGAAGCCGACCGCGGCCTCGGCCGCGTGGTCGGTGCCGACGACCAGCCCGCCCTTGGCGCCCGCCGCCGCGTACTGGACCACCATCCGCTGGCGGGCCTTGACGTTGCCGCCGACGAAGTCCTCGTGGCCGTGGTCGCCGTAGGTCAGGCCGGCCGCCTTCAGGGCGGCGAGCGCGCCGTCGGTGGCGGGCTTGACGTCGACGGTCAGCACCTCGTCGGCGCGGATGAAGCCGAGCGCGAGCTGGGCGTCCGCCTCGTCCGCCTGGACGCCGTACGGCAGCCGCATGGCGGTGAAGGTCACCTGGTGCCCCTCGGCCCGCAGCCGCTCGACGGCGAGCTGGCACAGGCGCCCGGCGGTGGTGGAGTCGACGCCGCCGCTGATGCCGAGCACCAGGCTGCGCGCGCCGGTGGCCCGCACCTGGCCGACCAGGAACTCCACCCGCCGCTCGGCCTCCTTCGCGGGGTCCGGCACGGGGACGACCCCGAGGGCACGGGCGATCTCCCGCTGGACGTCGGCGGGCAGGGGCTCGGTCATTCCGACTCCTCGGGACGGTGGGTACGTGACGCGATCACGAGGATACGACCACCCACGACGCGGCCGTCACGGGCGGGGGGCCTCCCCCGGTTCCGCCTGCGCGTCCGTGTCCGCCGGTGCCGCCTGCGCACCCGCCTCCGCCGCTCCTTCGGGCCCGTCCGGCTTCCGCAGCGAGACCGGCCGCTCCGGCCCCGGCGCCGGGTGCGACAGGATGTCGAGCACCACCCGGCCGTCCACCGTCTCCTGGGCGACCAGCAGCGCCGCCAGCTCGTCCAGGTGGTGCCGGTGTTCGGTGAGCAGGGCGACGGCCCGCCGCTCGGCGCCGCGCAGCAGGCGGGCCACCGCCTCGTCCACGGCGCGCTGGGTCTGCTCGGAGTACGGGCGGCGCAGCAGGTCCTCGGGGTTGTCGCCAAGGTAGTGCGGGGTGCCGCTGGAGTAGCCGACCGGGCCGAGTTCCGGGGAGAGGCCGAACTCGCGGACCATCCGGGTGGCGACCGAGGTGGCGTTGGCGAGGTCGTTCGCGGCGCCGGTGGAGCCCTCGCCGAAGACCACCAGCTCCGCCGCCCGGCCGCCGAGCTGGACGGTGATCAGGTCGACCAGGTAGGCCTCGCTGTACAAGTGCCGTTCGGCCTCGGGCAGCTGCTCGGTGGCGCCCAGGGCGACGCCGGCCGGGAGGATCGTCACCTTGGCGACCGGGTCGGCGTGCTCGCACAGCGCGGCGACCAGCGCGTGTCCGGACTCGTGCACCGCGACGGCGTGCCGCTCGTCGGGCAGCAGCGCGTTGGAGGACTCCCGGCGGCCGAGCAGCACCCGGTCGCGGGCGGTGTCGAGGTCGTCGGCGGTGAGGGTGGCCCGGTCGGCGCGCACGGCGTTGATGGCGGCCTCGTTGACCAGGTTGGCGAGGTCGGCGCCGGAGAAGCCGGGGGTGCTGCGGGCGAGCCGCCCGAGGTCGACGTCCGGGGCCAGGGTCTTGCCGCGGGCGTGCACGGCGAGGATGGCGGCCCGCTCGGCCTGGTTGGGCAGCGGGACGGTGACCTGCCGGTCGAAGCGGCCGGGGCGCAGCAGGGCCGGGTCGAGGGCGTCCGGGCGGTTGGTGGCGGCGATGACGACGATGCCGGTGCTCTGGTCGAAGCCGTCCATCTCGGCGAGCAGCTGGTTCAGGGTCTGCTCGCGCTCGTCGTTGCCGCCGAGCCGGGTGCCGCCCGCCCGGCGCCCGCCGACGGCGTCGATCTCGTCGATGAAGATGATCGACGGCGCGCGCTTGCGGGCCTCGTCGAAGAGGTCGCGCACCCGGGAGGCGCCGACGCCGACGAACATCTCCACGAAGCCGGAGCCGGTCACCGAGAGGAAGGGCACCGAGGCCTCGCCGGCGACCGCCCGGGCGAGCAGGGTCTTGCCGGTGCCGGGCGGCCCGACCATGATCACCCCGCGCGGCCCCTTGGCCCCGGCGGCGGCGTACCGCTCCGGGCTGCGCAGGAAGTCGACCACCTCGCTGACCTCCTGTTTCACCCCCTCGTACCCCGCCACGTCGGCGAACCCGGTGTCCGGCCGCTCCGCCTCGATGATCTTGGCCCGGGACCGTCCGATGGCGCTCAGACCGCCGCCCAGCGAACGGGCGGCCATCCGGCCGGACCAGAGGAAGAGCCCGCCGAAGATCAGCAGCGGCAGGAACAGCAGCAGGGAGGACCAGATCGAGCCGCCGCCGCTGCTCCGGCTGCCGGTGACGGTCACGTGGTGGTCGGAGAGCGCGCTGCTGAGCTGGGAGGTGTCCAGGGCGGTCGGGATCTGACTGCTGAAGCGGGTGCCGTCCTTGAGCGTGCCGCTCACCGCGCCGGTGTCGCTGACGTCCACGGTCTGCACCTGGCCGGCGTCGACCCGGTTCACGAAGTCGGTGTAGCCGTAGCGGGTGCCGGGCTTGCCGGGGTTGGAGAAGAGCACCAGCAGGAGCAGCGTCACCAGTACGGCGACGGGCAGCAGCCAGCGGCGCCACGAGGGCGGCGGGGGCTTGGCCGGGCCGCCGGGGCCGGGGCGCTGGTTCCGTGCCGGGCCGGGGCCCTGGCCCTGGCCCGGGCCCCGTGGTTGACCCCAGCCCTGCCTCGGGCCGGGGTCGGGGCCGGAGCCCGGCGGGGTCGTGGGGTGACGGGCGGCGCGCAGCCGGATTCGTGCGATCATCCACGCTCACCGCCTCTCGGGGGGCCGGACAGCCTCCGTCCCTCCATGGTCGGACTCTCCGCGCCCGGACGGGAGCCTGAAGGGGGTGGCAGCGGTCCACTCGGGGGAGAACGACCCACTCGACGCCACGGCCCGCAGCGCCGGATCGGGCTCGGGCGCCGGGCACGGGCGTCGGGAACGGGCGTCGGGCACGGCGTCGGACTCGGGAGGCGGACCCGGGCAAGCCGAAGGCCGGTCCGGTACGTGGGGTCGGGCCGTCGCGAACGGTTTGCGGAGGCCTGCCGGGCGCTTCCACCGCACCCGGCGAAGCCCGTCGTCCGGCCGCTCCTTCGGCTGCCCCTCCGGGCGCTCCTCCGGGTGCGCTCAAGGATCCTCGGGCCGTACGGAGTTGGCGATCGAGCCGCCCACCAGGACGATTCGCGACCTAGAGTAGCCGCATGGTCAACGAGGAACTGCCAGCGCCGCATAAGACGCCCGGGGCCGCCGTGGAACCCCGGGCCGGGGACAGCGACCGGGAGGCGGTGGCCGAACAGTTGCGGATCGCCGCCGGCGACGGCCGCATCGACCTCGGGGAATTGGAGGAGCGGCTCGACCGCACCTACGCCGCGCGGACGTACGGCGAACTCGACATCCTGGTGGCCGACCTCGGCGGCCGACTGGAGGCCCGGGAGGCGTCCGCGGCGGAGGAGGTCCTCACGCTCCGGCCCCGGATGAACAACATGGTGCAGAGCGGCCGCTGGTCCGTGCCCCGTCGGATCGTCGCGGAGACCAAGCTCTCGCTGCTCACGGTCGACTTCACCGAGGCCGTGTGCCCCCACCGGGAGATCACGGTCGAGGCATCGACCGGCATGGGCCACATCCGGCTGATCGTCCCGCGCGGCTGGGGCGTACGGATCGACCCGACGAGCACCAACACCGGAAACATCGTCAACAAGGCGGCCGAGCAGGCGGAGCCGGGCGCCCCGGTGCTGACCGTGATCGGCCACCCCCGGTCGGGGCCGATCAGGATCAAGCAGCGCCGCCGGGGCTGACGGGCCGCAGTCCGGGCCCGCGGCAGTCCTCCGTGCGGGCACGCCCGAGGCGGGCTCGGCGAGGGCTCAGTGCGGGCTCGGCGCGGCCTCCGCCGGGGCGGGTCAGGAGAAGTCGAGCGCGTCCGTCCGGGTCCGCTTGAGCTCGAAGAACTTCGGGTACCCGGCCAGCAGCCGCACACCGTCGAAGACCCGTACGGCGTCCTCGCCGCGCGGGATGGCGCTCAGCACCGGGCCGAAGAAGGCGACGCCGTCCACGTGGATGGTCGGCGTCCCGACCTCCTCGCCGACCGGGTCCATGCCCTCGTGGTGGCTCTTGCGCAGGGCCTCGTCGTACTCCGTGCTGTTCGCCGCCTCGGCCAGCTCCTCCGGCAGGCCCGCCGCCGCCAGCGCCTCCCGGATGACGGCGTCGTCGGCGGCCCGGTCCTGGTCGTGCAGCCGGGTGCCGAGCTCGGTGTACAGCTCGCGCAGCACCTGCGGGCCGTGCTGCTCGGCGGCGGCGATGCAGACCCGCACGGGGCCCCAGCCGGTGGTCATCAGGCGCTGGTAGCGCTCGGGCAGGTCGGTGCGGCCCTCGTTGAGGACGGACAGGCTCATCACCCGGAAGTTCAGGTCGAGTTCGCGCTGCTTCTCGACTTCCAGGATCCACCGGGAGGTTATCCAGGCGAAGGGGCAGACGGGGTCGAAGTAGAAGTCGACCTTGACGGTGTCGTTCCTGACGGTGTCGTCGTCGGCCCGGTGGCCGTTGCCGGGGTGCCGGTCGGGAAGCCGGGCGGCGAGCTGGTCGAGGTGGTGCTGGGCGGGCGCGGTGTTCGTCACGTCGTTGGTCACGCTGAGAAGACTAGTGACAGAGTGGCCCACTCTCCAGGGCCAATCGATGGCCATTCCAGTGGGCCACTTTCACTCCCGGCCGTCCGTCCCCGCACGCCCTACGCGCCCGGCACGGCCCGCACACCCTGCACGCCCTGCACGCCCCGCACGCCCCGCACGCCCCGCACGCCCCGCCGACCGCTCAGCCGCAGGTCGTCCCGTCCGCCGGCACCGTCCCGTCCAACAGGTAGGCGTCCACGGTCTGCTTCAGGCACGGGTTGCCGGTGTTGTAGCCGCCGTGCCCCTCGCCCTGCAGCGTGACGGTGACGCCGACGCCCGCGCCGAGCTGCTGCGCCATCGTACGGGCGCCCTCCACCGGGGTGGCCGGATCGCCGGTGGTGCCGACCACCAGGATCGGGGCGGCCCCCGGCGCCGACACCTCCGGGTGGGCGGCCTTGCCGGGGACGGGCCAACCGGTGCAGGCGGTCAGTCCCCAGGCGGTGTAGGACCCGAACACCGGGGAGGCGGCCTGGAACTGCGGCAACTGCTGCTGCACGTCCTGGTCCGAGTAGCGCTGCCGGGCGTCCACGCAACTGATCGCCCGGTTCGCGGCGTTCAGGTTGCTGTAGTGCCCCTGCGCGTCGCGCCCGTTCAGCGCGTCGGAGAGCTGGAGCAGCGTGTCGCCGGTCCCCTGGTCCATCGCCTGGGTGAGCCCGGCGGCCAGCACGGGCCAGGTCTCCTGGCTGTACAGGGCACCCGCGATGCCGGTGATCGCCAGGCTCTCGGTGAGCTGCCGCCCCTGGGTGGTCGGCAGCGGCGACTGCGCCAGTTTCTGCACCAGGGCGGTGACCTTCGCGGTGCCCTCGTCGCCGCCCGCGCCGGTCGGGCAGGCGGCCCCGACCTGGGCGGCGCAGGCCTTCATGAAGTCGTCGAGGGCGAGTTGGAAGCCCTGGGCCTGGCCGAGCGCGGCCTGCTGCGGGTCCTTGGTGGGGTCGACCACCGGGTCCAGCACCATCCGGCCGACCTGCTGCGGGAACAGGTGCGCGTAGACGCCGCCGAGCTGGGTGCCGTAGCTGATGCCGAAGTAGGAGAGCTTCGGGTCGCCCAGCACCTGCCGCATCAGGTCCATGTCGCGCGCGGCGCTCTCGGTGTCCACGTACGGCAGCACCGCGCCGGAGTTGTGCTCGCAGGCGGCGACGAAGCGGGCGTTGCCGTCGTCCAGGGCCTTCACCGCGTCGGGGGTGTCGGGGGTGCTGTCGGCGGCGGTGGCGGCGTCCATCGCCCGGTCGTCCAGGCACGTCACCCCGTCGCTGGCGCCGACCCCGCGCGGGTCGAAACTCACCAGGTCGTAGCGGGAGTTGAGGGAGGAGTAGGTCGCGGCCAGGGCCGGCAGGGTGGCCACGCCGGAGGCGCCGGGGCCGCCGAAGTTGAACAGCAGCGAGCCGATCCGGTGCTGCTCGTCCTTGGCCCGGCTGCGGATCAGCGCGAGACCGATCGTCGTGCCGTCCGGTTTGCCGTGGTCCAGCGGGGTCTTGAGGGTGGCGCACTGCCAGTCGGCGGCGGGCGCGGTGCCGTCGCCCTGGGCGCCGGTGGGGGCGGGGCAGGCGTGCCAGTCCAGCTGTTGGGCGGCCAGTCCGGTGGCGGTGCCGGTGGCTGCCGCCGTCCCGGTGGCCAGGGAGGTCGGGGAGGTCGGCGCGGGCTCGGCGGCGGAGGAGCCGTCGCCCTGGCAGCCGGTGGCCGCGGTGAGCAGCAGGACGGTCAGGCCGAGCGCTCCGGCGCCGCGGACGACGGTGTGCATGGGGCGGGTCCACCTCTCGGTCGGCCGGGCACCCCGGCGCGCGGTCTCGGGCCTGCCGGACACCCCGGCGCACGGCGGGAGGGCTCACGGCGGGGCGGCCGACGCCTGGCGGGCCTGCGTGCGCGCGGCACCCGGTTCGCCGACGCACCACAGACCCTAGGGGCCGGGGGCCGCCGATGCCCTGTGGAGACCCCCGGACGGGGGGCGTGCGCCGTACCGGCTGCCACCGGCCGAACGGGTGCCGGGCCGGTGGGCCGACGGGCTCCGGCTGACGGGCCGACGGGCTCGGACTGACGGGCTCGGCCCGGCTGCGGGGCCTCTCCGCGGCGGCGGGGCACATCTCTCTCCGCCCCCGGGCCCTGTCGCCGTTCCTGTCTCGACCCTGCCGATCGGCAGGGT
>NZ_JBHVEU010000325.1:0-9965 GCF_042802075.1 Kitasatospora sp. NPDC057518 | reverse complement strand
GGGGTCAGCACGGCCGGCCCGGGCCGCGGCGCCGCGGCGGGCGGCTCCTCGACGGGCGCGACAGCCGGAACGGACGCGGGCGCGGCAGCGGCGGCAACAGCGGCCGGAGCCGTCCCGAGCCGCTCCGCCTCCGCCGCGATCGCCGCGGCCCCCGCCTCCTGGAGCCACTGCGGCGGGCTGAGCAGGAACGAGGTCGCCTCCACCGGCCCGGGCGCGGGCTTCGCCGCCCCCGCCGGGTTGGCCGCCACCGGCCGCCCGTAGACCTCCTCGTACTGCCGGACCACCTCGTTGACGGGCAGCGCGGGCCAGAGCGTGCTGGCGCCGGAGTCCCGGGCGATCACCAGCCGCGCCTCCCCCGAGCCGCCGCCCGCACCGCCCGAGCCGTCGGCCGGGCCCGTGGGCGCCACCGCCCAGCAGACGAAGCCCAGGTCGAACTCCCGGACCCGCACCTCGCGCTGCTGCGAGCGCGGCACCCCGCCGTTGATCCACTCCTCGGCGAGCTCCTGCGCCTGCGCGTACGTCACCACGCCCGGTTCACCCCTGTCCGCATCCTCTTCGTCCCCCGTTCCACCGCGATCACCTCGGCCACCGACACCACCGCGAGCACCACGAACACCGCGCCCACGCGCCTCAGCCGACCGGGACGGCCCGGGCGAACCCGCCGTCCACCATCAGCTCCGCGACCGTCTCCAGCTCCGGCGGGCTGCCGGCCAGCCGGAGCAGGAAGGCGTCGAAGTCCTCGCCGCAGGGCAGCAGCAGCCGGGCGCAGCGGTCCTCCGGCGCCTCCGGGCCGCCGGCGTCGCGGGCGTCGTCGTACAGGTGGAACCAGACCGAGCCGGCCCGCTCGCCGCGCACCTTGAGCGCGACCAGGCCGCCCTGCGCGTAGGCGATGCCCAGGTAGTCCTTGGTGAGGTGGTCGCGCAGGCACTTGTTGGCGTACACGACGTCGTCGGTGCCGTACTCCTCGGTGAGCGTCAGGAACGGCTGGTCGAGCAGCAGTCCGAGCTCGGTGTCCAGCGCCACGCCGACCGGGGCGCGGCCGCCGCCCAGCTTGAGGAAGGTGCGGTAGGCGTCGGGCAGCCGGTAGCCGAGGCGCTCCTCGGCGCGCTGCACCAGGTCCTCGGGGACGCCGATCGGGTCGCCGCCGTCCCCGGCCAGCGAGAAGTGCACCGGACGGCGCTCCTGCAGCGGGCGGGTGCCGCGGCGGGTGTGGTCGGCGGCGGAGGTGGCCAGGCCGCCGTGGTGCCGCAGCAGCGCCTTGACCTCGACCGGGACGAGCTCCATCCGCCGCCAGCCGGGGGCGGCCCGGCCGACCGCGTGGTGCCAGGTCCAGCCGGGCGGGGTGGCGACGGCGGTCGGGAGGTCCGCCCAGAGCGGGTGGCCCTGGGTGTAGAGCGCGGCGTTGGCCGAGACGTAGTCGGTCAGCCGCAGTTCGTCCACGCCGAAGCCCGCCGGCGGGTCGGCCACCTCGGCCGCGGCGGCGGCGTACGGACCGAAGTCCGGGAAGCCGTACTCGTCCACCCTGACCCCGGCGGGGTGCCGCTCCGCGCGGACCGGGTCCGGGAACTGCACCACCTGACCTGCGTACGCCGCGTTCGGTGCGGCGGCGACGCCGGGCCGACCTGTCGTCATCTGGGAGCCCCCACTGGCTGCTGCAAAATACGGTGCTTGCTGGGCACCAGCCTAGGGCCTGCCCTCAACCCCCGGTCAGCCAGGCGGACGACGGGCCCCTGCCCCGGAGAGCCCGGAGCGCGGGCAGTGCCCCCGCCGTCACAGCCGCCCGCCCAGCGCCCGCGCCAGCGCCTCGGCCACCCGCAGCTGCCGGGCCTCGGTGAGGTGCGGGTGCAGCGGCAGGCTGAGCAGTTCGCGGGCGGCCCGCTCGGCGACCGGGAACGTCCCCTCGCGGTGGCCGAGGTGACGGAACGCGGGTTGCAGGTGGACCGGCACCGGGTAGTGCACCCCGGCGCCGATCCCGGCGGCGTGCAGCGCGGCCAGCACCGTGTCGCGGTCCCGGCCGGGGCCGATCCGCACCGGGTACAGGTGCCGGACGTGCTCGTTGCCGGGCGCGGTACGGGGCAGGGCGAGTCCGTCCAGCCCGCCCAGCAGCGCGTCGTAGCGGGCGGCGGCGGTCCGGCGGGCGGCGTTCCAGGCGGGCAGCCGGCGCAGTTTGGCGCGCAGCACGACGGCCTGCAGCGCGTCCAGCCGGGAGTTGCAGCCGAACCGTTCGTGCCGGTACCGGTCGCGGGCGCCGTGGTCGCCGGTCAGCCGGACGGCGTCGGCCAGGGCGTCGTCGTCGGTGAGCACCGCCCCGGCGTCGCCGTAGGCGCCGAGGTTCTTGCCCGGGTAGAAGCTGGTGGCCGCGATCCGCCCGTACCAGGTGCGCCCGTGCTGCCGGGCGCCCTGGGACTGCGCCGCGTCCTCCACCACCGGACGGCCGTCGGCCGCCGCCAGCAGCGGGCCCATCGGGGCGAGTTGGCCGAAGAGGTGGACGGGCAGCAGCGCGACCGCGCCGGGCAGCGCGGCGGCGGCCCGTTCCGGGTCCATCAGCAGGTACTCCGGGTCGGCGTCGACGAGCACCGGGCGCAGCCCGGCCCGCAGCACCGCCTCGGCGGTGGCGACGAAGGTGTTGGCGGGCAGCACCACCCCGCCGCCGGGCGGCAGGTCCAGGGCGCGCAGGGCCAGTTCGAGCGCGTCGGTGCCGTTGGCGGCGCCCACGCAGTGCCGGACGCCGACGAAGGCCGCGTACTCCCGCTCGAAGGCGGCCACTTCGGGGCCCTTGACGAAGGCTCCGGAGGCGAGCACCCGGTCGAAGCCGGCCCGCACCTCCTGCGCCACCTCGGCGTGCGCCGCCGCCAGATCGACCAGCGGGACGCCCTCCCCCGCAGCACCGCTCCCCGGGCCGTTCCCCGAACCGTGCACCACCCCGCTCACCGCGCCTCCGCCCCGGCCCGGACCGCCGCGCCCACCGGCACGGTGACCCCGCCGAGTTCGAGGCTGAGCGAGGCCGCCTCCAGCAGCTGCAGCACCCGCACCCCGGCCCGGCCGTCGGTGAGCGGGGCCCGGCCCTCGGTGATGGCGGCGGCGAACTCGGCCATCACGTTGCGCAGCGCCTCCTGCTCGACCAGCGCCGGCGCGACCATCTCGCCGACCCGGTAGGAGATCAGCGCCCGGTGCCGGATCTCGTCGGTGAGCTGGTCGGGCGGGGTGAGGTCGACGCCCCGGTCGTGCACCGCCAGCCGGGCCTGCGGGTTGAGGTCGTCCCAGACCAGGGTGCGCCGCGAGCCGCCGATCAGGGTGGTGCGGACCTTGGTCGGGGAGAGCCAGTTGACGTGGCAGTGCGCGAGCGCGCCGTTGCTGAGCCGGACCGTCAGGTACGCGACGCAGGCGCGGCCGGCCCCGATCGGGTCGGCGCCCTGGGCGGACACCCCGACCGGTTCGACCCCGGGCGGCAGCACGAAGTCCAGGATCGACAGGTCGTGCGGGGCGAGGTCCCACAGCACGTCGACGTCCGGCTGCACCAGGCCGAGGTTGATCCGCACCGAGTCGAAGAACTGGACGTCCCCGATCTCCCCGCCGTGGACCAGCTCGCGGATCCGCCGCACCGCCGGGGTGTAGCAGAAGGTGTGGTCGCACATCAGCACCAGCCCGCGCCGCTCGGCCAGGTCGACCAGCTCCTCGGCCTCGGCGGCGGAGGTGGTGATCGGCTTCTCCACCAGGACGTGCTTGCCGGCCTCCAGCGCCGCCCGCACCAGCGCGTAGTGGGCGCCCGCCGGTGTGGCCACCGCGACCGCGCCGACCCGTTCGTCCGCCAGCACCCGCCGGTAGCTGGCGGTCGCCCCGACGGTGCTGTACTCCCCCAGCACCGTGCGGGCCTTGGCCTCGTCCAGGTCGCACAGCCAGTGCAGCCGCAGCGCCCGGGTCTGCTGCGCGTTGCGGACCAGCTTCGGGCCCCAGTAGCCGGCCCCGACCACGGCCAGCCCGACGGGGCGCTCGGGCACCGGCCGGGGCGGCTCGTCCGGTGCGGGTACGTGGCCGCCGGGTGCCTGGTTGGCGGCCTGCCAGTGGTCGTCCTGCGGTTCCGACGTCATCGCACGGGCCCCTTCGCTCAGCGCCGGGGTGGGCGGCAGGCCCTCCCCGGTGGCCTCAACGTCCGGCGCGGGCACGGGAGTCGGGCCCGCCCGGCGGTTGCTCCGCGCGGTCGGCCGCGTCCCCCTTCGGCTCGCTGCCGGAACGGTACCGGCCGCGTACCGGCCTCCGGGGCCGTTTCGGTAAATCGGCGGACAAGTCGTGACGGACGCGTGCGCGTTCGGCCAGCATCGGGTGACCGCCGGGCCGGTCCGTGGCGCCACCGGCCGCCGCCGCACCCCGGTTGCGCGGTTGTCAGTGCCGTTTGACAGGCTTGCCCCTGAACAGGCTTGCCCCGGACGGGCCCGGTCACTCCGGCCGACACCGGGTTACCAGGAGGAGGACGACGGATGACCACCGGTGAGCCGGCGGGCCCGCCCGTGCTGCGCCACCACCGCGACAGCCTGCTGCCCGCCGTCGCCGCCGCGCTGTCGCTCAAGGGCGGCGAGGTGCACACCCTGGCGGGCGACAAGGACCCGCGCCGCCCGGTGCTGCACCACCTGGTCGCCGATTTCCTGGACACCCTGCCGACGGAGGCCCGCGAGCGGTTCACCGGCCGCTGCCCGGAGGCCGTCCTGCTCTCCCAGCACCTGGCCGCGGTCGACGGACGGCGCTCCAAGCGCGCCGCCCGCAAGCCGATGACGCTGCACGAGGCCCGCAAGGCGCTCAAGGGCTCCCGGATGACGACCGTCCGCATCCGCGAGGAGGGGGATCCGGCGCACGGCAGCCACGCGCCGCCCTGCCGCTCCTGCGCTCCGATGCTGGAGCACTTCACCGTGCGCAGCGTCGCCGTCGGGCCGCCCGCGCACTGACCGCCCGCGCACCGGCCGGCCGAGCCGCCGGCACGTCCCCCGTCCCCCAGCCCTGGAGCCCGCCCTGAACCCGCCCATCCCGCCCGCACCGGCCACCCTCTCCCCCGCCGGCGCCCGGACCCGCCCGCGCTTCCCCGCCGACGTCGCCGCCGAGCTCAAGGCGGCCGGCTGGCACCCCGGCCGCTGGCAGATCCGGCAGGCCGAGGAGTGGGCCGACGCCCTGGCCGGGTACGGCGCGCCCACCGGCGTGACGCACGCGGTGTTCCCGGCGGCGGTGGAGGCCTGGGCCGAGTTCGGCGGCCTCGCCTTCGACCTGTCCGGCCCGGGCCGCCAGCTGGCCCGCACCCCGTTCCTGATCGACCCGCTGTGCGGCCTGCACCAGCCGCGCACCCTGCTCGACCTCGGCCGGGCGCTGGGCACCCGGCTGGCCCCGCTCGGCGAGGAGGCGTACGGGCAGGCGCTGCTGGCCGTCGACGAGGAGGGCCGGGTCTACAGCCTGGACCACACCGGCGAGTGGTTCCTCGGGCACGGCATCGACCAGGCGGTCTCCGCCCTGGTCCTGGGCACGGCCCCGGAGCGGCTGCGGACCCCGGACGAGTACTGACGGGCACCGAGGCGTACGGAGGAGGAGCACCGGGAGCGCCGGAGCGCCGGGCCCGGCTCAGCGCAGCCGCTCGGCCCGCACCGCCAGCCGGGACGGCAGCACCGCCTCGATCCGGAACCCGCCGTCCGCCTCCGGCCCGGAGGAGAAGGTGCCGCCCAGCGCGATCACCCGTTCCCGCATCCCGACCAGCCCGTTGCCCCCGCTGGGCAGCTTCGCCGCGCCCCGCTCCCCGCCCGGGCAGGCGTTCACCACGGCCACCCGCACCCCGTTCGGCGCGTACGAGAGCAGGACGGACACCTGGGCGCCGCCCGCGTGCTTGTGCGCGTTGGTCAGGCCCTCCTGGACGACCCGGTAGGCGGTCTGCTCGGCCTCGCCGGTGAACTCCTGCCGGCTGCCGCTGACCGTCAGGGTCACCGCCATCCCGGCCACCCGGGACTGGTCCACCAGCCGCGGCAGCCCGGCCAGCGAGTCCGGCTCCGGCTGCCGCTCGTCGTCCATCCGCAGCACCCCGAGGATCTCGCGCAGTTCGTTCAGCGCCTGCCGGCCGACCTCGCCCATCAGCTTGGCGCTCTGCGCCGCCTTCTCCGGGTCCTTGCCGACGATCCGCTCCAGCGCCCCGGCGTGCACCACCATCAGCGACACCCGGTGCGCCACCACGTCGTGCATCTCCCGGGCGATCCGGGTGCGCTCCTCCAGCCGGGCCCGGCGGGCGCGCTCCTGCGCCTGCTCGGCCAGCAGGTCCAGTTCGGTCTCCAGGCCGTGCGCGCGGTCCTTGAGCGACTCGATCAGCCGCCGCCGCGCGCCGACGTACAGTCCGGTCAGCACCGGGGCGACCGTCAGCCCGACCGCCACCAGCAGCGACAGCAGGATCTGACCCCACAGCGGCGGCGGGTCCACCGGCCCGTCCCCGGGCGTCATCAGCGACACCGCCATCACGGCGGCCGCCTCGGCGAAGGCCAGCGCGGACAGCGCGACCACCCGGCGGCGCCGCGAGGGCCACTCCCAGGTCGACGCCAGCGTGTACAGCGCCACCACCAGCAGCACCACGCCCAGCATCCCGGGCATCACCAGCAGCGTCACCAGCACCGGGACGGCCGGCCAGCGCCGGCGCACCACCAGGGAGCCGCCGGCCAGCGTGCCGAGCACGGCTATCCCGACCGCTCCCGCGGTGCTGACGTGGATCCGGGCGGAGAGGAAGGCGATCGTGCTGGCCGCGCACTCGACGGCGGCGAGCAACGCCAGCCCGATGTCCAGGAAAGCGCTGCGCGGCCGCTTCCACCACAAGAACGACCGGACCGGCACGCGCTCCCCAGGCGAGTTGCTCATGCCCCACAGCGTAAGCGGCAACCCCCTCCCCTCCCCACCGGGATCTCCCCGTACACCCCCCTAGGCCGTCAAGTGGTCCAGACCACAGGTGGTTTTCGGCAGCCCTGTCCGCCATCCGGCCACGTCGCGGACAGCACCCTCCCCGACACCTATGCTGGTCGCGTCGGACAGCGCGGTCCGCACGCGTCACACCCGCCACACGCGTGTGGACCTGTGACGATGAGCCGTTGCCGAACCCCACCACCACAGGGAGACAG
This sequence comes from Kitasatospora sp. NPDC057518, assembly GCF_042802075.1. NCBI lineage: Bacteria > Bacillati > Actinomycetota > Actinomycetes > Kitasatosporales > Streptomycetaceae > Kitasatospora > Kitasatospora sp. NPDC057518. Next base: position 2,841 of record NZ_JBHVEU010000325.1, on the reverse strand, counting down.
CCGTGACCGCTCCGGTCCCCACCCCGGCGGACAGCCCCACGCCCGTCGTCGCCGATCCCGACAACGCCGCCCTGCGTGCGGACATCCGCCGCCTCGGCGACCTGCTCGGCGAGACGCTGGTCCGCCAGGAGGGCCCCCAGCTGCTGGGCCTGGTCGAACAGGTCCGCCTGCTGAGCCGCACCGACGGCGAGGCCACCGCCGAACTCCTCTCCGACATCGACCTGGACACCGCCGCGAAGCTGGTCCGGGCGTTCTCCACCTACTTCCACCTCGCCAACGTCACCGAGCAGGTGCACCGCGGCCGCGAGTTCGCCACCCGCCGCGCCCGCGAGGGCTCGCTGCTCGCGCAGACCGCCGACCTGCTCGCCGAGGCCGACGCCAAGCACCTCCAGGACACCCTGGCCCACCTCGCCGTGCGCCCGGTCTTCACCGCGCACCCCACCGAGGCCGCCCGCCGCAGCGTCCTCAACAAGCTGCGCCGGATCGGCGAACTCCTCGACCGCATCCACCGCGACGAGGTCACCTCCGGCCTGGCCGCCGCCGACCAGGCCCGCACCAGCAGCGCCAAGCGCTCCGCCGACCGCCGCCTGGCCGAGGTCATCGACCTGCTCTGGCAGACCGACGAGCTGCGCATCGCCCGCCCCGAGCCCACCGACGAGGCCCGCAACGCCGTCTACTACCTGGACGAGCTCTACCGCGAGGCCGTCCCCGAGGTCCTGGAGGAGCTGCACGAGGAGCTCGCCCGGGTCGGCCTGAGCCTGCCCGACGGCGTGCGCCCGCTCACCTTCGGCACCTGGATCGGCGGCGACCGCGACGGCAACCCCAACGTCACCCCGCAGGTCACCTGGGACGTCCTCAACCTCCAGCACGAGTACGGCATCAAGGACGCGCTCGCCGCGATCGACGACCTGCGCAACACGCTCTCCACCTCCGAGCGGCTGGCCGGCGCCTCGGTCGAGCTGCTCGCCTCGCTCAACACCGACCTGCACCTGCTCCCCGAACTCAGCCCGCGCTACAAGCGGATGAACGCCGAGGAGCCCTACCGCCTCAAGGCCACCTGCATCCGGCTCAAGCTGGAGAACACCCGCGAGCGGCTGGCCGGCGGCACCCCGCACGTCGAGGGCCGCGACTACCTCGGCACCCGCGAGCTGATCGCCGACCTGCGGCTGATCCAGGACTCGCTGCGCTCCCACCGCGGCGAGCTCATCGCCGACGGCCGCCTCGCCCGCGCCATCCGCACCGTCGAGGCCTTCGGCCTCCAGCTCGCCACCATGGACGTGCGCGAGCACGCCGAGGCCCACCACCACGCCCTCGGCCAGCTCTTCGACCGGCTCGGCGAGGAGGCCTGGCGCTACGCCGACATGCCCCGCGAGTACCGGCAGAAGCTGCTCGCCAAGGAACTCCGCTCGCGCCGCCCGCTCGCCCCCACTCCGGCCCCGCTGGACGAGGCCGGCACCAAGACCCTCGGCGTCTTCAACACCGTCCGCCAGGGCTTCGAGCGCTTCGGCGACGAGATCGTCGAGAGCTACATCATCTCGATGTGCCAGGGCGCCGACGACGTCTTCGCCGCCACCGTGCTGGCCCGCGAGGCCGGCCTGATCGACCTGCACGCCGGCATCGCCAAGATCGGCATCGTGCCGCTGCTGGAGACCACCGACGAGCTCCAGCAGGCCGACCGCATCCTCGACGAGATGCTCTCCGACCCGTCCTACCGCCTGCTCGTCTCGCTGCGCGGCGACGTCCAGGAGGTCATGCTCGGCTACTCCGACTCCTCCAAGTTCGGCGGCATCACCACCTCCCAGTGGGAGATCCACCGCGCCCAGCGCCGGCTGCGCGACGTCGCCCACCGCTACGGCATCCGGCTGCGCCTGTTCCACGGCCGCGGCGGCACCGTCGGCCGCGGCGGCGGCCCCTCGCACGAGGCCATCCTGGCCCAGCCCTGGGGCACCCTGGAGGGCGAGATCAAGGTCACCGAGCAGGGCGAGGTCATCTCCGACAAGTACCTGCTCCCCTCGCTGGCCCGGGAGAACCTGGAGCTGACCCTCTCCGCCACGCTCTCCGCCTCCGCGCTGCACACCGCCCCGCGCCAGGCCCCCGAGTCGCTGGCCCGCTGGGACGCCGCGATGGACCAGGTCTCCGAGGCCGCCCACACCGCCTACCGCGGCCTGGTCGAGCAGGAGGACCTGCCGAAGTACTTCTTCGCCTCCACCCCGGTCGACCAGCTCGCCTCGCTGCACCTGGGCTCCCGCCCGTCCCGCCGGCCCGACTCCGGCGCCGGCCTGGACGGCCTGCGGGCCATCCCGTGGGTGTTCGGCTGGACCCAGTCCCGGCAGATCGTCCCCGGCTGGTACGGCGTCGGCTCCGGCCTCGCCGCCGCCCGCGCGGCCGGCCTCGGCGACGTGCTGGACGAGATGTACGGCGAGTGGCACTTCTTCCGCAACTTCCTGTCCAACGTCGCCATGACGCTGGCCAAGACCGACCTGCGGATCGCCCGCCACTACGTCGAGCAGCTGGTGCCCGGCGAGCTGCACCACGTCTTCGACGAGATCAAGGCCGAGCACGCGCTCACCCTGCGCGAGGTGCTCCGGCTCACCGGCGAGAGCGAACTGCTGGAGCACAACCCGGTGTTGAAGCAGACCTTCGCCGTCCGCGACGCCTACCTCGACCCGATCTCCTACCTCCAGGTCGCGCTGCTGCGCCGCCAGCGCGAGGAGCTCTCGGCCGGGCGCCAGGACGACCCGCTGCGCGCCCGCGCGCTGCTGCTGACCGTCAACGGCATCGCCGCCGGCCTGCGCAACACCGGCTGACGGCCGGCCCGAGAACGGCCGAGGGCCGGTGTCC
>NZ_JBHVEU010000324.1:0-9967 GCF_042802075.1 Kitasatospora sp. NPDC057518 | reverse complement strand
GCCGTGCGACGGCGGGCGGCCGCGCTCCGTAGGCTGCCCGCCATGTCCTCCACGCCCGCCGCGACGACCACGCCGTCCGCACCGCCCGCCACGCTCAGCCTGGCCCCGATCACCCCCGAGAACGTCGACGCCGCCCTCGCCCTGCGGGTCCGCCCCGACCAGGAGCACCTGGTGGCGCCGGTGGTGAAGTCGCTGGCCGAGGCGTACGCGTACGGGGAGACGGCCTGGCCCCGGCTGATCCTGGAGGACGGGCGGCCGGTCGGCTTCGTGATGGCCTTCTTCGACATCGTCTTCCACCCCGACCGCCCCGGCGACCGCCCCCGCTCCGGCCTGTGGCGGCTGCTGGTCGACGCCGGGCAGCAGCGCGGCGGGTACGGCCGCTTCGCCGTCGAGCAGGTCTGCGCCGAGATCCGCCGCCGCGGCGGCACCCGCGCCACCGTCACCTACCACCCGGGCCCGGACGGCCCGGCGGAGTTCTACGCCCGCCTCGGCTTCCGCCCGACCGGCGAGCTCAGCGGCGACCAGGCCGTCGCCGAACGGGAGTTGTAGGACCGCCACGGCCTGCCGCGGGCCGGCGGCCGCCGGGTAGGGTCCGGGGCCATGACCGAGCCGGGCTTCCTCACCGAGACCAGGGCGTTCTACGACGCCGTCGCCACCGAGTACACCGATCTCTTCCGGGACGCGCTGGACCGCATGCCGATGGACCGGGCGATGCTGGCGCTCTTCGCCGACCTGGTCCGCGCCGAGCGGCCGGACGGCAGGACGGCCGAAGTCGGCTGCGGCCCGGGCCGGATGACCGGGCCCCTGCACGGACTCGGCGTGGACGTGCACGGGATCGACCTCTCGCCGCGGATGGTCGAGCTGGCCCGGAAGGCCCACCCGGAGGTGCCGTTCAGCGTCGGCTCGATGTTCGACCTCCCCTTCCGGGACGGGGAGTTGACCGGCGTGGTGGCCTGGTACTCGATCATCCACACCCCGGCGGAGCGGCTCCCCGAGGTGTTCGCCGAGTTCGCCCGGGTGCTCGCCCCCGGCGGCCACCTGATGCTCGCCTTCCAGGTCGGCGACCGGCCCCTGCACCTGGAGCGGCCGTTCGGGCAGCCGGTGTCGCTGGACTTCCGCCGGCTGCGGCCGGAGCACGTCGAGGAGCTGGCCCGGGAGGCCAGCCTGCCGGTCACCTCCCGTACGGTCCGGGAGCCGGAGGGCGACGAGAGGACCCCGCAGGCCTACCTGCTGGCCCGCAAGCCGGTGGCCGGGGGCTGAACCGGAGGCCGGATGCCGAACGCCGACGGCCGCACGTCAGGCGGCCGGGGCCGACGGCTGCCCGGAGGCGGTCGCGATCACCTCGTCCAGCACCTCGCGGGAGCGGAGCAGGTCGTCGATCGTCCGGTCGATCCGCTGGCGCTCCGCGGTGAGCTCCTCGACCAGGAGCGGGGTGGCGATCTCGTTCGGGCTGCCGTCGGAGTCCCGCATGCAGGGGAGGATCTTGTAGATGGTCCGGCTGTGCAGTCCGGCCGCGAACAGCTCCTGGATGTGCACCACCCGGTCGACGGCGGCCTCCGGGTACTCCCGGTGGCCGCCCTCGGTGCGGCGGGCGGCCAGCAGGCCCTGCTGCTCGTAGTAGCGCAGCGAGCGCTCGCTCACACCCGTCCGCCGGGCCAGTTCGCCGATCCGCATGCCGTCCACCCCGTTCCGTGCCGTGCCGCCGTCGCCGTCGCCGTCCGCCGTCGCCGTTCACCGGCCCCGCCCGCCGTCGCGGATCGGGCCGCCCGGAAACCTGACATCGATGGTAGCTTCCCGGTCCCGGCGCGGGGGGCGGAACCGGATAACACAGCGGTGTCCGGCCCGGCCCGACCGGGGGTGACGCGCGAGGAACAGGCGATCGTGCCATGATCCCTGCATGTCTTCCAACGTTTTCTTCGACATCGAGATCAACGGCGAGGCGGCCGGCCGGATCGTCTTCAAGCTCTACGACGACGTCGTCCCCAAGACCGCCCAGAACTTCCGCGAGCTGGCCACCGGCCAGAACGGCTTCGGCTACGAGGGCTCCGGCTTCCACCGCGTGATCCCGGCCTTCATGCTCCAGGGTGGTGACTTCACCAACCACAACGGCACCGGCGGCAAGAGCATCTACGGCGAGAAGTTCGCCGACGAGAACTTCAAGATCAAGCACGACCGCCCGGGTCTGCTGTCGATGGCCAACGCCGGCCGCAACACCAACGGCTCGCAGTTCTTCATCACCACCATCGTCACCGACTGGCTGGACGGCAAGCACGTCGTCTTCGGCGAGGTCCTCGAGGGCATGGACCTGGTCAAGAAGATCGAGGGCCTCGGCTCGCAGAGCGGCCGCACCTCGGCCAAGATCACCATCGCCAAGTCCGGCGTGGTCGCCTAAGCACCGCCGCCACCTGGCACGCACCGCCCCGGAGCGGGACGTCGGATCTTCCGATCTCCCGCTCCGGGGCGGTTTCGCGTCCGCCCCCGTACCCGCGCCCGCGCCCGGACGCCGCCCGGTTCCCGCCCCCTTTCGCGCCGGGCGCCGCCGTGCGGCGGGCAGGGTAGCCCGGAGCGCGGCCGTCCGGGCCGGAACCGGGCAATCGTGCGGCCTGCCTGCGCCGGAGCCCTACGCTCGATTCGGACGCGGCCCCAGCCGCGGCCGAACTCGACTCTGCGGCAAGGTGGTTGACCGATGATGGAGCAGGGCGCCGACGACGGCGAGGTGACCTACGAACAGGTGACGGTGGTCTCCCTGGCCGGCTGTGAGCCGGTCGGCCCGGCGCGGTTCGCCGTCCGGGTCGCCCGCGAGGGCATGACCGTCAAGCGGGTGGCGGGCTACTGGGTGCGCTGGGACGAGCGGTGGGGTCCGGAGGAGGTCCGCCACCACTCCCGCTGGATCGCGGACGAGGAGTACGTGCGGCCGGACACCGGCAGCCTGGAGGGCACCCTCGCGGTGATGGTCGCCGCGTACTGGACGGACCCGACGGGCGCCTTCCCGCGCCGCCCGGGCACCGAGACGGTGGTGACCTTCCGGCCGGGCGAGACCGAGCACGAGCTGGTGCTGGAGCAGCCCGCGCCGCCCGTGTCGGCGGCCGCCGCCGCGCACCGCCCGGCCTCGCTGTCGGTGCAGCTGACCCACGCGCGGTGGCTGGGCGGCGACGGGCAGCCGATCCACTACGGCTTCTCGGGCGCGACCGAGGAGGCGGCCGGCGGCGAGGGGGAGTGGCTGGTCCGCTTCCCGGAGTGCGGCACCGGGCTGCTGCCGTACGTCTAGGCCGTATGGCACGTCCCGCACCCCCGCGCGTTCAGGCGGGGCTCGGAGCGGGCCGGGCCGGCGCCGCCGCGGGCCCCCAGTCGCCCGCCCGCGTCCCCACCTTGCGCGCCGGTGCGCCGGCCCAGATCTCGCCGGGGCCGGTCGAGCGGGTGAGCACCGCGTTGGCCCCGACGACGGTGCCCGCGCCGACGGTCAGCACGCCCTCCTTGCACACCACCTTGGCGCCCGCGCACAGCACCGCCCCGTCCTCGACCACCACCCGCCGCATCGCGCTCTCCTCCTGCGGCACCCACGGGTCGGCCCGGCCGATGGTCACGCCGTTGTAGAGCGTCACGCCGGCGCCGAGGGTGGTGTACGGGTGCAGCACGGTGCCGAAGCCGCGGTGGAAGACCATCAGCCCGGGCCCGATCTCGCAGGCGGCGGGCACCTCCATCCCGTACAACGCGAGCGCCTCCTGGACCAGGCGGCCCAGGAGGCGGTGGCGACGGCGGCGGATCAGTGCGGTGACGAGTGGCATCCACTCATTGTGGTGGAGCGGTCACGCGAAGTGGCCGACTACTTGAACTCCGGCACCGCGGTGTCGTTCTTGAAGGCGTCGAAGACCTGCTTGGACTTGCCGGCGTCCCAGAGCACGGCGGACTCGCCGGTCTTGGTCCGGTAGTCCGGGTTGCCGATCGGCACGGTCAGCGACTTGCCGCTGCCGCCGTTGACGTCCTTCATGGCGAGGAAGAGCGAGCCGAGGTCGGTCAGCCCGCAGTCCTCGTCGACGATCAGGGTGCCGAGCGCGGAGTCGACCAGCGGGTAGAAGGTGAACGGGTTCATCAGGTTGCCCGGGGAGGCGGCCTGGTGGGCGAGGGCGCCGAGGAACTTCTGCTGGTTGCGCATCCGGCCGAGGTCCTGGTCGGCCATCTGGTGGCGCTGGCGGACGAAGGCCAGGGCCTGCTTGCCGGTGAGGGTCTGGTCGCCGGCCTTGAGGTCGAGCCCGGAGTCCTTGTCCTTGACGTCCTGGTCGATCTTCATCTCGACGCCGCCGATCGAGTCGACGATGCCGACGAAACCGCCGAAGCCGATCTCGGCGTAGTGGTCGATCCGTATGCCGGTGTTCTGCTCGACGGTCTGGACCAGGAGGCGGCCGCCGCCGTTGCCGAAGGCCGAGTTGATCTTCGCGGTGGTGCCCTTGACCGGCTTGCCGTTGCTGCCCGGGTGCTCGGGGATCGGCACCCAGGAGTCGCGCGGGATGCTCATCAGGGTGTTCCCGTTGTCCCCGACGTGCAGGATCATCATCGAGTCGCTGCGCTTGCCCTCGGTGTCGTGCCCGGTGTGCAGGTCGTCCTGCTCGGAGTCGGTGAGGCCCTGGCGGCTGTCGGAGCCGACGATCAGCCAGTTGGTGCCCTTGCCCGCGGCGGGGCGGCCGGGGTAGTCGGCGAGCACGTTCTCGTGGTTGAGCTTGGAGTCCGCCCAGAACCAGGTGGAGACGGCGGTCACCATGACGGCGATCAGCAGGCCGAAGACGGACCACTTCACGATCCGCCGCCGCGGCCAGCGCCGGGCCTGGGCACCGGGCGGGCGGGTGCCGCCGGGGCCGCCGGGACCGCCGGGGCGGCCCTGACCACCCTGACCACCCTGGCCACCGGGACCGCCGGGCCCGCCCGGGCCGCCGGGACGGGCGCCGGGTGCACCGGCCCCCTGCGGCGGGACGCCGCCCAGCCGGGACTGCCCCGGTTGCCCCGGCTGCCCCCCGGGCTGTCGCGGCTGCCGTGGCGCGGCCGCCCCCGGCCCGCGCGGGTTCAGCGAGGACGGCAGCGGCGGCTCGGCCGAGCCGCCTCCACCGCTGCCGCCGTACGGGTTCCCGCCGCCCCCCGGGCGGCCCTCCTGCCACGTGTTCATGCCGACGAGGATGCCCGACCCCGGTCGGGCTGACTCCCCCCGGGGGGCCCACCAGGCCTCTTGTAGCAGTTTTGATGCACGCCCCGAATCGTTCCGCCGAAACATCCGGACACCCGCCGTTCCAGCGGCTGAAACGTTTCTTGACCAGCTCGAACACAGCGTGTTTGCATTCCAGGCATGGATCAGCGTTGGGCACTCACGCGTCGGCGGCACGTCGACCTGCGGCGCGGTGTGGCCTGTTCGCTCTGTCGCGGCTGACACGCGCCCGTCGGGTCCCCGTACTCCCCGCAGGCCCCGCACGTCCGCCGACGTAGCGCCCCGGTGCCCCGCAACGCCCCCCCCCGCACCGTTCCCGCACCGCCCCCGGTACCGGCCCCCACCGCGGCGCCTTCCCCCGCCGCCGAACTCCGCCGCACCGCGCCGCCCCGCTTCCAGCCAGAGGTGAAACCCATGGCCGTCGTCCTGTCCGTTTCCGGCTCCCCGTCCGCCACCTCCCGCACCACCCGCCTGCTGCGCCACGTCGACGCGCGGCTGGCGGAGCGCGGCCACCACGTCGTCCCCTTCGAGGCCCGCAGCCTGCCCGCGCACGCGCTGCTGTCGGGCGACTTCGACCACCCCGAGATCGTCGCCGTCACCGAGCTGTTCGCCCGCGCCGACGGCGTGGTCGTCGGCACCCCCGTCTACAAGGCCGCCTACTCGGGCCTGCTGAAGGCCCTGCTGGACGTGCTCCCGCAGTACGCCCTGGCCGGCAAGGCCGTCCTGCCGCTCGCCACCGGCGGCTCGCCCGCGCACGTCCTCGCGGTGGACTACGCGCTGCGCCCGGTGCTCAGCTCGATGGGCGCCGGCCACATCACCCAGGGCTGGTTCGTGCTCGACCGCCACATCACCGCCCGGGAGGACGGGACGACCCTGGTGGAGCGCGAGACCGAAACGCTGCTGGCCCCGGTCGTGGACGGCTTCGCCACGGCCCTGGAGCGGCTGGCCGCACCCGCGCTGACGAGCTGACGGACCGTCGCCGCCGGCCCGTACGGGGCGTCCCCGAGACGGGCCGCGGCGACCCCTAGGGGGAGCCGCTCCGTGGCCCGTAGAACCTTGGTTGAGAGGCTTCATTCCGGCGGATGACGAGCGCTCCGCCGCCGACTCCTAACGTGGTTCACACATCCCCACCCGCCAGGAAGCGGCCCGGTTGCGCCGGGTCCGGTGGCCAGGTCCACCGGGAGGGTGGAGACAACTCCCGGTCGAGGACTACCGCCCGCGCCATGTCGCGCGGCGGGCGGGCCCGTGAGGCTGGGGGCCAACGGGTGAGCGCATCTTCCTTAGGAGTGTCCCAGTGACGACGGCAGCAGCAGCCGTGTACGACCCCCAGCTTCCCGGCGGGGCGCCCGCCGTCGCCGCGTCGGCCCGTCAGGTCACCAAGGCGTACGGCTCGGGCGAGACCAGGGTGACCGCGCTCGACGCGGTCGACGTCGACATCCAGCGCGGCCGGTTCACCGCGATCATGGGGCCGTCGGGCTCCGGCAAGTCCACCCTGATGCACTGCCTGGCGGGCCTCGACACGGTCACCTCCGGGCAGATCCGGATCGGCGACACCGAGATCACCGGCCTGAAGGACAAGCAGCTCACCAGGCTCCGGCGCGACAAGATCGGCTTCATCTTCCAGGCCTTCAACCTGCTCCCCACGCTGAACGCGCTGGAGAACATCACGCTCCCGATGGACATCGCCGGGCGCAGGCCCGACCAGGCCTGGCTGGACCAGGTGGTGGAGACGGTCGGCCTGTCCGGCCGGCTCAAGCACCGCCCCGCCCAGCTCTCCGGCGGCCAGCAGCAGCGCGTCGCGGTGGCCCGGGCGCTGGCCGCCCGCCCCGAGATCATCTTCGGCGACGAGCCCACCGGGAACCTGGACTCCCGGTCCGGCGCCGAGGTGCTGACCTTCCTGCGCCGCTCGGTGGACGAGCTGGGCCAGACCATCGTGATGGTCACCCACGACCCGGTCGCCGCCGGCTACGCGGACCGCGTGCTCTTCCTCGCCGACGGCGTGATCGTGGACGAGATGTACGCGCCCACCGCCGACTCCGTCCTCGAACGCATGCGCCGTTTCGACGGCAAGCGCACCAGCTGAGCGGCGGGACGACACCATCATGCTGCTCAAGACCTCACTGCGGAGCTTCCTCGCCCACAAGGGCCGGATGGCGCTCTCGCTCATCGCCGTCGTGCTGTCGGTGGCCTTCGTCTCCGGCACCCTGGTGTTCTCCAACACCGCCACCGGCACCTTCGACAAACTCTTCGCCGCGACCTCCTCCGACGTCTCGGTCCAGCCGCCCAAGCCGGCCGAGGACGAGGAGCAGCAGGCCGCCGTCAAGCCGCCGACCGTCCCGGTCGCGCTGGAGCGGCAGGTCGCCGCGCTGCCCGGGGTGAAGAGCGCCGTCGGCCAGGTCCTGGTCGAGAACGCCGTCATGATCAACCCGGCCACCAACAAGCTGGTCGGCCCGACCACCGGCGCGCCCACCCTGCTCGGCAACTGGACCGACACCCCGGGCAACCCGCTGAAGGTCACCTCCGGCCACACGCCGCGCGGCCCGACCGAGCTGCTGCTGGACGCCGACACCGTGAAGAAGGCCAAGCTCGCCCTCGGCGACACGCTCAGGGTCGAGAACCCCCTCGGCCGGCACGACTTCACCATCGTCGGCATCGGCACCTTCACCACCACCAACCCGGGCGCGGCGCTCGGCTTCCTGGACACCCCGACCGCCCAGCAGGCACTGCTCGGCGGGCCGGCCTTCAGCACCGTCGAGGCGTACGGCGACGGCAGCCGCGGCGACGACCGGCTCAAGGCCGACGCGCTGGCCCAGCTCGGCGGTGGGTACCAGGTGAAGACGGCGGCCGAGCAGAAGGCCGACCGCAGTGAGCAGGTCGGCAAGGGCCTCGGCTTCATGAAGTACGCGATGCTCGGCTTCGCCTTCGTCTCGGCGATCGTCGGCGCCTTCCTGATCGTCAACACCTTCTCGATGCTGGTCGCCCAGCGCACCCGGGAGATCGGCCTGCTGCGCGCCATCGGCGGCAGCCGGCGGCAGGTCAACCGCTCGGTGCTGGTCGAGGCGCTGATCCTGGGCGTGCTCGGCTCGACCCTCGGGGTCGCGGCCGGCCTGGGCGTGGCGGTCGGCCTGATCAAGCTGATGACGGCGATCGGCATGGACCTGGAGGCGGCCGACCTGCAGATCGGGCCGGACGTGTTCGTCGCCGGGTACGCGCTGGGCATCGTGGTCACCCTGGTCGCGGCCTGGTTCCCGGCCCGCCGGGCGAGCCGGATCTCGCCGATGGCCGCGCTGCGCGACCACGGCACCCCGGCGGAGGCCCGGGCCAACCTCGTCCGCACCGGCCTCGGCCTGCTGCTGACGGCGGGCGGCGGCGCGGTGCTGGTGCTCGGCGCGGGGGCGGAGAAGGCGGCCACCGGCGGCCGGTACCTGGGCCTCGGCGTGGTGCTCACCCTGATCGGCTTCGTGGTGCTCGGCCCGCTGCTGGCCTCGGCCGTCGTCCGGGTGCTCGGCGCGCTGCTGCCGGCGCTGTTCGGCCCGTCCGGCAGGCTCGCCCAGCGCAACGCGATGCGCAACCCGCGCCGCACCGGCGCCACCGCCGCCGCGCTGATGATCGGCCTGGCGCTGGTGATCGCCTCCGCGGTGTTCAGCTCCTCGGCCGTCACCTCGACCAGCGCGCAGATCGACAAGTCGGTGGGCGCGGACTACATCGTCTCCGGCGGCCGTACCGCGATCACCCCCGAGATGACGGACGCGGTCCGGAAGACCCCGGGCATCGACCACGTCACCACCCAGCGGTTCTTCGCCGCCAAGGTCCAGCTGCCGGACGGGCAGAAGGCCAAGACCCCGCTGACCGCCGTGCCGCCGTCCTTCTTCGGCACCGACTTCCGGCCGACCGTCGACTCCGGTGCGGTGGACTCGCTCCAGCGCGGCTCGCTGGGCATCGGCGCCGCCTTCGCCAAGGACCACGGCCTGAAGGTCGGCGACCAGGTCACCGTCGACTACGGCCAGGGCCGCACCCAGACGGTGCCGGTCGGCGCGGTCTTCGGCAAGGGCGAGCTGTTCGGCGACGGTTCCTTCGTGGCCATGGACACCATGGAGAAGGTCGTCCCGGCCGCCGAGCAGCCGCCGGTGTGGACCTTCTTCGCCAAGGCCTCCCAGGGCGCCGACGTCGACCGGACGCTGACCGCGCTGGAGGACGGGCTGAAGGAGTACCCGCAGCTCACCATCAAGGACCGGGCCGGCTACAAGGAGCTCGCCCAGTCCCAGATCAACACCCTGCTCTACCTGATCTACGGGCTGGTCGCCCTCTCGATCACGGTCGCGGTGCTCGGCGTGGTCAACACCCTGGCGCTGTCGGTGGTCGAGCGGACCCGCGAGATCGGCCTGCTGCGGGCGATCGGGCTCTCCCGCCGCCAGCTGCGCCGGATGATCCGGCTGGAGTCCGTGGTGATCGCGGTGTTCGGCGCCGTCCTCGGCACCGGACTGGGCCTCGGCTGGGGCGTCACCGCCCAGCGGGTGCTGCGGGACCAGGGCCTCGGGACGCTCTCCGTCCCGACCGTCACGGTGGCGGTCACGCTGGTCGCCTCGGTGCTGATCGGCCTGTTCGCCGCACTCGTCCCGGCCTTCCGGGCCGGACGCATGAACGTCCTCGCGGCCATCGCGACGGACTGACCCGGCGCCGGGGGGCGCCGGGCCCGGACCACGGGGGACACGGGGGAACGGGGGGACCCACGGGGGACCGGGGGGCACGGGGGACAGGGGCCGGGTGCGCACCTGT
>NZ_JBHVEU010000323.1:0-9978 GCF_042802075.1 Kitasatospora sp. NPDC057518 | reverse complement strand
TTTCGCACCGGGAGCGGCAGTGCTCCGTCTCCTCGCACGCGGCGACGACGGCCCGGGCGTCCTTGAGCGCGATCGGACTCCGCTCGGTCCGGGTGCAGCCCGACTCTGTCGTGTACGGGCTGGATCGTGGCGGCACTCCGTCTCTTCTGCGCGGCGAGGCCATCCGTCCCGGCGCCGGCGGTCGGCGCCATCTTGGCCTGATGATCGCCCCCGTCGCGCGGCGGTAGCGGGGCGGGGGCTTCGGGTCGGCCCGGCCACCGGGCCGGGACGGTTGGACAGGGCGGGGGCAGGCGGGCTGTCTCCGGCAGTCGGCGGGTGGCTTTTTCGCTTTCCATCGACCTTCGGGCTCTGATAGGACAGCACCCGGCCCGATCGGGCCCATGTGCGCAGGGGGGAACACGACATGTGGAAGACCAAGCGTCGGCACCGGGGGCGCGTCGCCTCGATGCTGGCTTCGGCGGTGGCGCTCGCCGCCGTGATGACGGCCGCGCCGGCCGGTGCCGCGCCCCGGGCCGTCACGGCTGAGGCGCCGACCGCCGGGCTGAACCTGATGCTGCGCGCCGATCCGGGGAAGGTCGTCCAGACCCGTCGGGCGCCGGACGGGACCTGGGACGCCGCCAGGGAGGTCCCGCAGTTCTACAGCTTCCGGTACTGGACGACCGTCGTCGACTCCGGACGGCTGCGGCTGCTCGGCCTCCGGTACTCCGGTCCGATGAGCACGCAGTTCGTCCAGTCGACGCAGCAGCCCGACGGCAGCTGGCCCGCGCCGACCCCGATGAAGGGCCTGGCGGAACTGCCCCTCTCCAGTCAGTACTTCCAGACCGGCAGGGCCGGCGCGGCGGTGGTGAACGGCCAGGTCCAGCTGGCGGCGATCGACCCCTCGGGCCGGCTCGTCCACACCGTGGAGGGCCCGGACGGGAACTGGCAGCCCTGGGGGGCGATCAGTGCCCCTCCGGGACTCGCCTCGGACCGGTTCTCCAGCCTCGCGACGGCCGAGGTGAACGGTGAACTCCACATCGTGGCCACCGTGTCGAACGACGGAAGCGTGCTCCACACCATCCGGCACGCGAACGGCACCTGGGACGGCTGGGGCAACATCATGGGCGCGGCCGGGACCCCCTCCCCGTGGGGTGCGCCGCACGACGTGGTCGCGGCGGGCATCAACGGACAGCTTCAGGTCGCCGTGGTGAACAACAGCCAGATCGCCGTCTACCACACGATCCGCACCTCCGACGGCAACTGGGGCGGCTGGGGGCCCATCGGCCAGCAGGTCCTCGACCAGCCCTTCTACGTGTGCGGCGCCGACGGCGCCAACGTGGACAACGAGCTGCACCTGGTGTTCGAGACCTGCACCAGCAGCGGCACGCTCTTCCACACCGTCCGCCACGCGAACGGCAGTTGGAACAAGGCCGGGTACGTCCAGGGTGCCGTCGACCTCTCCCCCTGGCGGCCGGTCCCGAACGGATCGGCCGCCGGCGGCTGACCGCGCCGGTGACGGTCGACCGGCCCGGGGCCGTCGCCCGGGCCGGCTGACCGTCACCCACCCGGGCGGCGCCGTCCGGGCGGGGGGCGGGGTTATTCGTGGCGCAGGGCGTCCGGGCGCATCAGGCGCAGGAGTTGGGGCAGGCCGAGGGCGGTGGTGAGGAGGACGGCGCCCGCGGCGGTGGCGGTCATGGCGGTCATGGAGGCCCAGTCGGTGTTCAGGGGGACGCCGGAGGAGTACTGGAGGACCGTTCCGGTCAGGAGGCCGGCGGCGGTGGCCAGGGCCAGGCCGAGGGCCATCGGGAGGAGGGTCTGCCACAGGACGGACAGGGCCAGGACGCGTCGGGGGGTGCCGACGGCGTTCAGGACGCCGAGGACGCGGCGCTGTTCGCGCAGGCGTTCCAGTTGGCCGACCAGCAGGCTGAGGGCGACCAGCAGGAGGGTGATCGCCGATCCGGCGGTCAGCAGGCGTTTGACGGCGAGGTAGGTGGCGTCGGGGGCGGGGTCGAGCGGGAATTCGGTGCGGGCCTGGGGGTCGATCGCCATGACGGCGGTGGTGAGGTGTTCGTTCGGGTCCGGGAGGGCGTCGGCGAGTGAGACCAGGACGGTGGCCGGCTGTCCGCGCAGGGCGTCGGCGGGGACGGCGGCGGGGGTGAGCAGGAGCAGGCCGGCTCCGATGCGGCCGTTGGGGTCGGCGTCCTGGACGGGGGTGACGGTGGCGGTCGGGGCGGGCAGGGGGAAGGGGGCCGGTTCGCCGGTGCCGCGGTAGTAGGCGGCGTGGACGGTCGTTCCGGGCGGGACGGGGTCGGTGCCGGGGCGGGCGGTCGGGCCCTGGAGGGCGAAGGCGTCGCCGTCCTCGCAGTGGGGCAGGGTGGCGAATCCGCGCAGGACGGCGCAGGAGGCGATGCGGACCGAGGGCAGTTCCCAGGACTTGGCCGTGGCGCTCTCCAGGGCGAACTCGGTGTAGGCGGCGGTGGCCTGGATCCCGGGGCTGCGGGCGAGGCGGTCGGCGAGGGCCTCGGCGGTGGGGGCGCCGCCGGGGAAGGTCACCGACTGCCGGTAGGGGCCGGTGGTGGGCTGGGGCCGGGCGTACTGCTCGTACTGGGTGCTGATGCCGAGGAAGAGCGTCTGCAGGGCGATGGCGCCGGCGATGGCGACGACGACGCCGCTGACGGCGGTGGCGGCCGGTCCGGAGCCCGTCTGCAGGCGGCGGGTGGCGAGTTGCCAGGACAGGGGGCCGCCGCCGGCCCGTCGGGTGACGGCTTCGACGAGCCAGGGCAGGAGGGTGCAGACGCCGGTGAGGGTGAGCAGCACGCCGAACGCGACGAGGAGTGAGCCGCGGGTGCCCTGGGCCGGGTCGGAGAGGGTGAGGGCGAAGACCGTCAGGGACAGGCCGGCCAGTGGCAGCATGAGGCGCCATCCGATGCGGCGCCGGCCGGGGTCGGAGCGGCGGACGGTGCCGAGCGGGTCGAGGGCGGCCCGGCGCATGGCGAGCAGGGTGACGCCGACGGCCATGAGCGGGACGACGACGGCGATCGCGGCGGCGATGGCGGGCTGGGGTGCGACGTCCTCGGGGTAGAAGCTGAATCCGGCGAGGCGGACGCGTCCGATGAGCTGCCGGCCGAGGAGGAAGAGCGCCGTTCCCGCGGCCAGGCCCAGCACCGTTCCCACCAGGGACTCCCCCGCGGCGATCCGGGCGGTCATCCGGCGGTCGGCGCCGCCCAGGCGCAGTGCGGCGAGCCGGCGGTCGCGGCGTTCGCCGCCGAAGCGGGCGGCGGCGGCGAGGAAGACGCCGACCGGGGCGAGCATCACGGTCAGGCCGACGGCGTTGAGCAGGACCAGTTTGGGGTCCATGTCTTTGGGCGGCGAGAAGTGGCCGAACGCGGTGATCCGGACGGCGCCGGTGTCGACCGAGAGGTGGTCGCCGCCGAGGACGTAGTCGGCCTGGCCGGGTCCGAGCAGTCCGGCGGGGCCGATGGTGCCGGTCACGGGGTAGGGCAGGCGTTCGCGCAGCAGGTGGTTGGCGGGGTCCTTGAGGAGGTCGGCGAGGGCCGGGGAGACGGCCATCGTGCCGGGGGCCGGGTAGGCGGCGAGGCCGGGCGGGAGTGCGGCGTTCGGGCCTTCGGGTTGGACGACGCGGCCGCGGACGGGGGTGCCGTGGAAGGCGGTGTCGGCGGTGGCGACGAGGACGGTGCGGTCGCCGGGGGTGGGCAGGTCCTCGTCCCGGAAGGTGTCGTTCTGGGTGTAGAGGCGCTGGTCGCGGTGGTGGACGAGGCCGGGGAAGGAGGCGGTGAAGAGCAGGAGGGCCACGCCGAGGCCGACGCCGCAGGCGGTGAGCAGCAGGCGGCCCCAGCCGTCCCGTCCGCTGGTGACGGCGAGCCGGGCGCCGAGGGCGAGTTGGTCCAGGTGCGGTCGGCGGACCCGGGGGTCGGTGGCGCTCACCGGGTGGTGGCCAGGTCGCGGGTGCGGCCGTCGCGGACGACGATCTCGCGGTCGGCGTAGGCGGCGACCCGTACGTCGTGGGTGACGAGGACGACGGCGGCGCCGCTCTCGCGGGCGGCGCGGGTGAGCAGTTTCATGACGCGTTCGCCGTTGAGGGAGTCGAGGGCGCCGGTGGGTTCGTCGGCGAAGACGGCTCGGGGGCCGGTGATCAGGGCGCGGGCGGCGCCGACGCGTTGGCCCTGGCCGCCGGAGATCTCGCCGGGGCGTTTGGCGGCGGTGTCGGCGACTTCCAGGCGTTCCAGCCATTCGGCGGCGCGGGCTTCGGCGGCTTTGCGGCGGGTGCCGTTCAGGCGCAGCGGGAGGGCGACGTTCTCCAGGCAGGAGAGTTCGGGGACGAGTTGGCCGAACTGGAAGAGGAAGCCGAAGTCGGTGCGGCGCAGGGCGCTGAGCTCGCTGTCGGTGCTGGTGGTGAGGGAGCGGCCCTGGTAGGTGATGGTGCCCTGGTCGGGGCGGGTGATGCCGGCGAGGCAGTGCAGGAGGGTGGACTTGCCGGAGCCGGAGGGGCCCATGACGGCGACGAGTTCGCCGGCGGCGACGGTGAGCGAGGCGCCGGCGAGGGCCGGGGTGGGGCCGAAGGACTTGTGCAGGTCCTGGGCGTGGAGGAGGGGTTCGGCGGTGGTCAACGCTGGGTCTCCGTCAGGCGGGCGGTGAGGTCGTCGAGGCGGGCGGCGGTGAGTTCGAGCCAGCGCAGGTCGGCTTCGAGGTGGAACAGGGCGTGGTCGCAGATCAGTTCGTCGGCGAGGTCGCCGGCGAGTTTGCGGCGGGTCAGTTCGCGCATGGTCCGCAGGTGTTCGGCGCGTTGGGTGTCGAGGACGTCGGCGGCGGAGCGGCCGGTGAGGATGGCGAGCACGACCTTCTGGTAGAGGGTGCTCTGCAGGTAGGGCTGCGGGTCCTCGGGGTGGGCGAGCCAGTCGGCGAGGTCGGTGACGCCGGCGTCGGTGATGGCGTAGCGCTTGCGGTCCGGGCCGCCGCCGGCTTCCACGCCCTCGACGACGACGTGGCCGTTCTTCAGCAGGCGGGAGAGGGTGGCGTACACCTGTCCGTAGTGCAGGGCGCGGTCGCGGCCGAAGTGCTCGTCGTAGAGGCGTTTGATGTCGTAGCCGTGGCGGGGCTGGGCTTCCAGGAAGCCGAGGAGCATCTGTCCGAGTGACATGATCAAGGACTATACACACCATGTATACATGGCATGTATAGCGGGCGCGCAGAGCCGCAGGGCTCGGGGGAACGCCCCGGGGCGTGGAGGTGCCCCGGGGCGTGGCCGTCCGTCCGCGCGGGTCAGCCGCGGCGCAGCGCGGTGAGCGGGGCGGGGGCGGTGCCGAGCCACCAGGTGGGGTCGGCGCTGCCGTCGGTGGTGCGGCCGTCGCGGTGGACGTAGTGGCGCACGTCCCGTCCGGGGTCGGTGAACTCGCCGGCCAGGGCCCGCTCCAGCCACTCCGCCCCGAACCGGAAGACCTCGGCCGCCACTCCCCCGAGCGGGTGGAACTCGTCCTCGTAGACCCGCAGCTCCTTCGGCGCCCGGATGCGCTCGAAGCTCTCCAGGGCCTGGGCGAGGTCGGTGAGCTCGTCGAACTCGCCGATGCCGTGGAGCACCGGGCAGGCGATGTCGGCCACCAGGTCGCCGAGCGGCATGCGGTGGGCGAGGTCGCGGTCGAAGGCCTCCTCGTCGGTGTACCCGGCCATGTACATGTAGTTGTTCTTGAAGGTCGGCTGGGCGCGCTCGAAGATCGTGGCGAAGTCCCCGGTGACGGCCTCGAAGGCGGCGAGCGCGGCCAGGCGGCCGTCGGCGGCGGCGGCCCGGGAGCCCCAGTAGCCGCTCATCGAGATGCCGAACATGCCGATCCGGTCGGCGTCGACCTCCGGGAGCGCGGCCAGGTGGTCGAGGTAGCGGCCGATCGCCCGCTCGTAGTTGCCGAGGTCGACGGTCAGCCCGCCGGCGCGGCTCTCGCCCTGGCCCGGCCCCTCGATGGACAGCGCGACCATCCCGCGCGAGGTGTAGTAGCGCTCGGCCGCCCAGATGTAGTCCTCCTTGATCATGTCCATCCCGGGGCCGAGGATGACGGCCGGCGCGTTGCGGACCGGCCCGGCCGGCAGGTGCAGCAGGGCGAAGATCCGCGAGCCCTCGAAGTCCAGCTCCACCCGCCGCACCCGGCCCTCGCGCAGCGCGCCCAGGCGCTCCACGCAGTGGTTGGCGTGCTCGCGCATGGCCGCCTTGCGCGGGTCGGCGGCGTCGAAGAGCGAGTACTGCGCCCGGCCCCACATCACGGCCGCCCTCAGGTAGAGGTCGGCGGCGGTCTGCGCGAAGCCGCCGCGCTCGTGGTGGGCGGCGCGCTCCTCGGCCTGGCCGGCCACCGTCGCCCACGCCTTGGGCAGCATCGCGCCGCTCCTGACGAGGGCGAAGACCTTGGCGAAGTCGGTGTGGTCGTGGCCCAGCTGCTCCATGGTGCCGACGGCCTCGGGGTGCAGCGCGTCGAAGCCGCCCTGGGCGAGGGCGATGTCCAGGGCCCAGCTCTGGCCGGTGGAACGGACGGTCATGACGGTCTCCTCTACGGGGTCCGACGGGGGGATCCGGTTGCGGGTCCCCCGGCGGGATCCAGTTGGCTAAGCACTTAATGAATAAGTACTTAGCTATTAAGTCCCGAGGCTAGGCTGCTGTCAACCCGACGAAGAGGACCGACCAATGGCCGAGCCGCCACCCACCGACGACCGCGCCCGGGCGCTCGACCGCCTGGCGCGCGCCGCCTACCGCCTCAGCGCCGCCGACGCCCGGCTGCGCGGACGCGCCACCCGCACCCCCGGCGCGCTCTCCCTCACCCACGCCCGGGCCCTGCGCACCCTGGCCGAACAGGGCCCCCTCAGCATCGGCGGGCTCGCCGCCGGCACCGAGACCACCGGCGCCGCCACCACCCAGCTGGTCAACGGCCTGGTCGCGGCCGGCTACGTCACCCGCACCCGCCAGCCCGAGGACAAGCGCTCCGTCCTGGTCGCCCTCACCGACACCGGCCGGGCCCTGCACGACCAGCGCCAGCGGGCCCTGGCCGACGCCCTGCACGGCGACCTGGGCGACTACGACGACGACGCCCTCGACCGGGCCACCGAGGTGCTGCAGCGGCTGTCCGCCGTCTACGACCGGCTGTGACGCCGTGAACCAGCCGGAGCGGGGGCGCCCCTGACGTCCGGGGGCGCCGGGGCTGGGCCGGATGCCGCTGTGCGGGTGCAGGGGGGCGGCGTTGCGGCGAGGTTGTGGAGGTGGACACCGTCATCGTGCTCGAACCCGATACGCCGACCAACGTGCGGATCCTCGGCCCCGGCCGCGTGCCGGCGGACCCCGAGAACCCGGTACGGATGGCGCACGCCGCCCCCGCGGAGGCCTCGGGCGTCTGCGGGCCGCTCACCCTGTGCGGCCTGCGCACCTCCGAGATGACCCTCGCCCCGCACCGCTCCCCCGGGCCCGGCCGGCCGCGCTGGAACACCTGCGGGGCGTGCCGCGACGCCGAGGGGGGCGCGGCGGCCCGCGCCCCCGGTCCGGCGTAACCCGGCCCGGCCCCGGCCCCGGCCCGGGCGGGCCGCCCGGCGGGGTCAGGGGTCAGGGGTCAGGGGTCAGGGGTCAGGGGGCGGCGAACAGCCCGGGGAAGGACGGGGCCAGCCAGGGGCGGCGGCCCCAGGCGAGCACCTCGCCGCGCAGCAGGGCGCCGGGGGCGCTGCGCCGGCCCAGCGCGATGAGCAGGAACGCCACCGGTTCGACGAGGATCGTGCAGTCCGGGCGGCGGGGCGGGTCCTGGCTCACCGCGGCGGCGCCGTCCGTGAAGGTCACCGCGAACCCGTCCAGGCCCCGGCCGCGCAGCCGGTAGCAGGCGCTGTGGCCGGCCGCGGCGCGGGCGTCCGTCACCCGCGGCATGACCGTGCGCACGAACGGCATCGCCAGCCCGACCCGGCGCCGGTCGATCGGGTGCGGGCGGCCGAGGGCGACGGCGATGTCGTAGAGGTGGCCCAGCATGTGGGTCAGCAGGTAGGCGCCGAGGGTGTCCAGGTCCATCCGGCCGAGCGGGGTCGACACCGGCTCGGTGCCCGCGCGCGGGGCGGCCGCCACGGTGAACTCCCGTGCCCGCCGGGCGATCTCCTCGGCGAGCACGTCCGGGTCCCGTTCGGGCCGCTCGGCCAGCGAGGCCGCGTTCGCCGCGGCCAGCGAGCCCGGGGTGCCGTCCCCGTACGGCCGTTCCTCGCCGGCGGCCAGCGCGGCCATCAGCTCGTTGGCCATCGCCAGGTGGGCGGCCGCCTCGGCGACCGTCCACTCGGCGCCGGGGATCCGGGTGTCGCCGCGGCAGCCGGCGAGCAGGGCGACGGCCTCGTCGCCGACCGCGGTGACCTCTTCGAAGAGCGCGGTGCGCGCGGCACCGGGAGAGTGCGGGGGGAGAGTCATGGAGGTGAAGCGTGGACGAGTGCCGCGCCGCTGTCCAGGTCCGCACCGCCCGGGGCACCGGGCCGACTCCCGGAGCGGCTCGCGGGTCCGCGCCCGCAGGCAACCCGAACCGCCCCCCGACGCGTCGAGCTGCCGTGAGAGCAAGAACGAACACGCGGCCCGGGCGGCCGCCACGGCAGACGGGGACGGCACGGACACCATGGCGGGGACGACGGCAGGATGACGAACGCGACACCGCCGGACTTCGAGGAGTTCGTCGCCGCCTGCGGGCCCAAGCTCCTGCGCACCGCCTGGCTGCTGACCGGCGACCCGCACCAGGCCGAGGACCTGCTGCAGACGGCGCTCGCCAAGGTCTGGCCCAGATGGACGCGCATCGCCCCCGACCGGCCCGAGGCGTACCTGCGGAAGGTCCTGGTGAACTGCCACGTCTCCTGGTGGCGGCGGCGCTGGACCGGGGAGCTGCCGCACGGCGAACTGCCGGAGCCGCCGCCGGGCCCGGACCCGTACGACGGGGTGGTGCTCGGCCGGGTGGTCGCCGAGGCGGTGCGGTCGCTGCCGCCGCGTCAGCGGGCCGTGGTGGTGCTGCGCTTCTTCGAGGACCTCAGCGTCGAGGAGACCGCCGAGGTGCTGCGCTGCAGCACGGGCACCGTCAAGAGCCAGACGCACCGGGCGCTGGCCGGCCTGCGCGGCCGGCTGCCGGCCCGGGAACTCCTGCTGGACGGGGGACCCCGTGAACGGCGCTGACCTGCTCGACCCGTACGGTCCGGGCGAGGGCGGGCCCGACGACGAGGAGGAGCTGCGGATCCTGCTCCACCGGGCCGTCCCCGCCCTCGGTTCGCCGGAGGACCGGATGGAGCGCGTCCTCGCCCGGGTCGAGCGGTCCAGGCGCCGCCGGCGGGCGGCCGGGCTCGCCGCGGGCCTCACCGCCGGACTCACCGCCGCCGTGCTGGCCGCCGCGCCCGCGCTCGCGCCGGCACCGGTGCGGGGGGCCGCGACGGGGCCCGCGGGCTCCGTGTCCGCCCCGGTCCTGTCGCCCCCGGCGGCGGCGCCGGCCCCGTCGGTCTCGCCCGCCCCGACGGTGCCGGGGGAACCGTCCGCCGGGAGCGGGGCGACGGTCTTCTTCCCCCGGCTGCCCGAGATGGTCCTCGACCCGCCGGTGAACTGGCACGCCCTGGCCGCGTCGAGCGCCGACCCCCGGGAGCGGTTCGGCTACCTCGGCACCCAGCCGCTGGGGGCGGCCCCGTCGTGCGCGACGGTCGCGGCCCGCTGCCCGCTCGCCGGGCGGCTGGCCGTGGACGGCGCCGTCCTCGCGTTCCGGCTGGTGGACGGCCAGGGGCTGGCCGAGAAGCTCGGCCCGGACCCGTCCGGGCTGGGCGACACGGCCCTCGACAAGGAGTGCGCGGCGCTCGGCGGCGACCGCGAGCTGACCGGCCTGCGCGCCATCGACCGCGACGGCCCCGCCGCGGTGGTGGAGGTGACGGCCTGCCTGCGGCAGGCCTCCGACCCGACGGTGCGCCAGGCGCGGCAGGCCTTCGACTCCGTCCGCTCCGCCCCGCCGGGCGGCCGCTCGCCGGGCC
>NZ_JBHVEU010000322.1:0-10007 GCF_042802075.1 Kitasatospora sp. NPDC057518 | reverse complement strand
GAGATGCGTATAAGAGACAGGACATCGTCCGGTGCCCCTCCGCTTTTTCGTGCCCGCCCGGCCGGGATTGCGGAACGGCGATCTCCAATTCCCGGTCATGGCCTGAACTTTGCCCTCCCATGGGTTAGGTTCACCGAACAGGTGCTCCACACCGCGTCACAATCCTTGGGGGGATGGGGAGTTGACCGATCAATTCAAGATCGACATGGACCGGATGAGAACGGTGTCCAAGCAACTCGACGAATGCGCCAAGCGCATGAAGACGGTCGCCAAGAGCCTGGAGAACGCCGGGATCGCCCGCCAGACCGGCAACGCGTGGCTCGACTCGGCATGCCTGGGCTTCGAACGCCACTGGCACGGAGCGATGGGTCGGATGGGCAAGCTGGCCCACAACCTCCACGAGGGCCTGGACGAATCACTCAAGGCCTACACGGACAACGAACAGGGCGTCGCGAAGGCCTACAGCGCAGCCGGCAGCAGGGACTGACTCCACCATGGGTGACAAGAACTGGCCGGGCCTCGGCTTCTGCCCGGCCCCGGGGGACCTGGCGGGCATCGCCAAGATGTACGCGGACGTCGACGCCGTAGCCCGGGAACTGGAAGAACTGCGGAGCGCGCTCGCCGGCATCGGCTCCGACGGCGGCGCCTGGGAGGGCGAGGCGGCCCGCAAGTTCGCCGACAAGCTGGGCCAACTGCCCAAGTACCTCACCCAGGGCCACGAGTCGATGGCCGCCTGCTCGCGGGCCCTCAAGGCCTGGCACACCCAGCTCTCCGGCATGATCACCACCGGCCGCACGATGGAGGCCGAAGCCGTCGAGCTGCGCACGCGGCTGGCCGACACGGACGGCCAGGTCACCTCCCTCGGCAACACCCTGAAGGGCTACGCGCAGAACGGCGGGCAGACCGCCGACAACGTGATCAACCGCGCCCAGGCGCAGTTCGACGCGGCCCGGGAGGCCAGCACCCGCTGCCACCACCAGCTCGACGAGGTCATCAAGCGCGCCCACAAGCAGTTGGAGGACCACCGGCACAAGGCCGAGGCCGCCGCCAAGGCGATCGTGGAGGCGTCCCGTCACCACCCGCCGGACCCGGGGCTGTTCAAGCGGATGCTGGACAACGTGAAAAAGGCCTGGAACAAGTCGTTGGACTTCCTGTCCGACCATGCCGACATCCTGTCCATGATCTCGGCCGGACTGACGATCGCCGCGCTGTTCACCCCGTTCGGTCCGGTGCTGGTCGCCGGGGCCGTGCTGACGAGCGCGGGCGCGCTGAGCGGGCACGGCATCGCCAAGCTCCGTGGCAAGGACGTGTCGTGGATGACCCTCGGACTGGACTCGTTGGGCTTGATCCCCGGCTACGGGCTGGTCAAGGGCTTCGCCACCGCCGCCAAGGGAACCCGAGCCGCGAACGCCGGCGGCAGCGCGCTCGCCATGGCCAGGCTTCCGATGTCGACCAAGGCCGTCACCACGTGGATACCCAAAGGCGCGAGCTGGCTCAGCCAGTCGGAAAGGGCGCCCAATGTCGCCCGCGTCTTCTCGGACAAGGTCGCGTCCCGCTTGTCGGCGCTCGATCCCGCGAAGGTCACGGCCAGTGCGAAGGCGGCCTCGATCGTCTACGGCGCGTACAAGCAAGTGGACAAAGCGATCGAGAGAAGGGCGGCGGCGCAGCCCGTCGTGCTTCCCGGGCCGCTCGCGAGGCCCGCAGTCCGGCCGGCGTCCGCCCCGTTCCTGAACGCCGTCGGCTGAGAGGAGAGACCCATGGCCAAGGACCTCCATGCCACGCTCCCCGTCGAGGGCGGACGGATCGCCTCGGTGCCCGAGGTGGCCGAGGCCGCGCGACGGGCCGAAACGCTCTACGGAATCAACCTGCTGCACGACTACGTGGCCCGCGATGTGGTGACCAAGCACCTGCGGATGCGGAACCAGCAGGACTGGTACTCCGAACTGGCCGGCCTGTTCATCATCGGGGGAATCGCGGGTGCCGTGTTCTTCGGCGCGTCGATGAGTTCGCCGGCCGAGGGACGACAGGTGGCCGGCCTGGTGGCGGCCGTCCTTGCGATCCCCGTCGGCATCTGGATCGGGATCCGCGGCATGTCCTGGGAGGCGGAGAAGAAGACCGCCTCCGTGCACTTCACCACGTACGTGGGCCTGTTGAACCGGGCACGGGGAGCCGGTCTGACGGTCACGATCCCCCCCGAGTGGGGAGTCGCCGCCGAGCGGGCCTCGTGGGAGGAAGGCGCGACCGCTCCACCACAGCCGCCGACCGCCCGGGGCACGTCCTCCACCAGTCCGGCTCCCCCGCAGCCGGCCGCGACACAGCCGACCTCGTGGTGGCCGGCCGACGCCGTGATCGACCCGAAGTTCCCGGTACTGCCGACCGCAGCACTCGCGCGCCACTGGGCCCTGGCCGGCCGGGCCCGCGAACTCAGTGCTCCGCACGGCGTCGACTTCCTGGACGAACAGGCGGTCCGGGGACTGCTCACCGCCGTGCAGCGGTCCCGCCGGTGGATCAGCCTCTGGGGCAGGACGTTCCTCCTCACCGTGGTCGCCGGCATGGTCGTCGCTCCCATGGGCATGGACCCCGCCGGTGCCGAGTACCGCCGACAGCTCGTCTCCCTGGGGACGGGCCTGATCGCCATCGGCTTGCTCGCTGCAGTCCCCGCGCTGAAGGAGCTCTGGACCTGGCGCCGCTCCGGCCTGCGCGAGCGTGCCGACGCCTACCTCGACCTGCTGATCGAGGCCCGTACGTACGGCGTCCCGGTCCCCGTCCCGCCGTCCTGGCTGGACACCCGCAACCGCATCCGCAAGCCCGCATGACCTCAGTGGAAGGCTCCCGATGTCCGGCACTCAGACAGCCGACCGCCCCGATCCCGCTGAGGACGCACCACTCCAGATCCGCTTCATCGTCCCGCCCGCCTTCCACCAGGTACCCGTGTTCGGCACCGAGGAACAGGTGGCGGAGGAGCTCTGGGAAATGGTCTGCGAGGTACTGGCCTCCCGGTCCGAGGAGGACCGGGCCGCCTGGGCCATGACGCTGGCCGGGCTGATCCCGTCGATGGCCGAGGCCGGGGTGATCCACGCCGGGATGTGCCTGGTGGACGTGGACGGCCGTCCGAGCATGGCCACGATCACCGCCTCGCTGTGCCCCTTGGAGGGCACCGACTACCCCGGCGCGGTGGACTTCCTGCTCACCCGGCTGGCCCTGTCCCGTCCGGAGGCGGAGGTGACGGCGGTCGAGCTGCCGGCCGGGCGGGCCGTCGCGGTGATCGACGCGGTGGCGACCGCGGTGGACGACGGGTCGACCCCGCTCGACGGCCTGGCGGTCCCGCTCGTCGACGGGGTGCTGACCACCTCGGTGATCCAGGTGCACCTGCCGCTGCCGAACGAGTCGCAGCTGCTCTCGCTGGAGCTGAGTACCCCGTGCCCGGAGGACTGGGTGCTGTACTCGGAGCTGTTCGCGGACGTCGTCCGCAGCATCCACCTGGAGTTCGCCGACCTCCCGACCGTCTCCGAGCCGATGTACGACACGGTGGACGAGGAGGTCGCGCAGCGGGTGAAGGCCGCCTTCGGGTGATCGAGTGAGGGTGATCAGCTGAGGGTAGCCTTGCCGGCGTGAGCACTTGTGCGACCGTGTCGCGTGAACTTTCGGAGCCGCTGGCCGCGACGGCGGCGGTGGCGAGCACCTGGCTGCTGGTGGAGCAGAACGGGCCGTGGGGCGCGAAGGCGCTGGGCGAGAGCCATCTGGACGCGGCGGTGGGGCGGGCGCTGGAGGCGGCCGCGGCCGGGACGGGTGTGCGGGTGGCGCTGATCCGCCGGCCCGGTCGGCACGCCGACTGCCTGCCGACCCCGCGCCACGAGGTGCTCGTGGCGCACACGGTGCCGGGCCGCGACTGGGTGCGCCGGGAGGCGGTGGCGGATCCGGCGGAGCTGCTGGGCCTGGACTTCGCGGCGCTGGGCGCCGGGGACCACACCGGCTTCGGTGCGGAGCACGTCGGCGGCCCGGTGGCCCTGGTGTGCACCAACGGGCGGCGGGACCGCTGCTGCGCGCTGCTGGGCCGTCCGCTCGCGGCGGAGCTGGCGGCGGCCGGGCACAGCGAGGTGTGGGAGGTCACCCACCTGGGCGGGCACCGCTTCTCCCCCACGATGCTGGTGCTGCCGTACGGCTACGCGTACGGGCGGCTGACGCCGGAGACCGCCAAGGAGGTGCTGGCGGCGACGGCGGCCGGGCACACGGTGCCGGAGTGGTCGCGCGGCTGCTCGGGCTGGGAGCGTCCGGGCCAGGCGGCCGAGCACGCGGTGCGGCTGGCGACCGGCGAGACCGGGGTGGACGCGTTGACGCTCGTCCAGCGGCCGGACGGTGAGCGCCGCTGGCTGGTGACGGTGCTGCACCGGGACGGCCGGTCCTGGGAGGTGGACGTGATCGAGACGGTGAGCGAGCCGGCGCGTCCGGAGAGCTGCGGCAAGGCGGCGGGGACGCCGTCGCGGATGGACGTGCTGTCCGTACGAGGGCTCTGACGCACAACGGCCCCGCGCCCGTGGGGGTGGGCGCGGGACCGCTGTCGGCGGCGGGGCTCAGCCGGCGGCCTTGGCGACGAACTCCGTGGTGTAGGTCTTCGCCAGGTCGATCGACCCCTCCTTGCCCTTCACGTCCGGGTGGAACGCGGCGAGCACCGAGAGCACCGTCTTCGGCCCGTCGGCCGGCATCACGCCGTCCGTGGTGAACATCGGCAGCGTCGCCTTGATCGCCGCCGCGTACTGCTCGGCGCCGCCCTGGGCGTAGTCGGCGGGCATCTTCGCGGCGATCTCCTCGGGGCTGTGGGTGGACATCCACGTGAGGGTCTTCACGAAGGCGTTGGCGAGCTTCTGGGTGGTGTCCTTGTTCTTCTCCACCCAGTCGGTGTTCATGTACAGCGACGAGGACGGGTAGAGCCCGCCGAGCGCCTCGCGCGAGCCCTCGGGGGTGCGCATGTCGTAGAGGACCTTGCCGAGGCCCTTGTCCAGGACGGCGGCGACGGTCGGGTCGGTGGTCATCCCGGCGTCGATGCTGCCCTGCTGGAGCGCGGCGATGAAGGTCTGGCCGGCGCCGACCGCGATCGGGCTGAACTCGCTGACGGCGGTGCCGTTCTTGACCGCGAGGTACTTGGTGAGGAAGTCGGTCGAGGAGCCGAGGCTGGTGACGCCGAGCTTCTTCCCCTTGAAGTCGGCGCCGGACCTGATCGCGTCGGCCTGCTTGCTGGAGACCACCTCGACCTCGCCGGGCGCCTGGGCGAACTGCACCACGGACTCGACCTTCTTGCCCTTGGCCTGGAGGTCGATGGTGTGGTCGTAGAAGCCGACGGCGCCCTGGACGTCCCCGGCGAGCAGCGCGGTGGTGGCGTTGACGCCGGCCGGTTCGGTCATCAGCTCGACGTTGACGCCGGCCTCGGCGAAGTAGCCGAGCCGCTGGGTGAGCATCGCGGGCAGGTAGATGACCTTGTCCAGGCCACCGACCATGATCTTGACCTTGGGTCCGTCGACCTGCTGCCCGGCGGGGGCGGCGACCGCGCCGTGTCCGGCGGTGGCGGCGTCGTTGGCGCAGGCGGAGAGCGGGAGGAGCAGGAGGGCGGCGAGGGCGGCGGCAGCCGTTCTGCGCATGGGTGGGGGCCTCTCTTCGTACGGGCGGGGGAGGTTCAGCGGCCGTCGCCCGCGTCGGCGGGCTTCCAGCGGAACAGCTTCTTCTCGGCGAAGGTCAGCAGCCCCTCGGTGAGCAGCGCGACGACGGCGAGGATGGTCATGGCCGCGTACACGCCGGCCGCGTTGAAGGTGCCCTGGGCGGCCGCGACGAGCAGGCCGAGGCCCTTGGTGGCGCCGATGTACTCGCCGACGATGGCGCCGATCAGCGCGAAGCCGAAGCTGACGTGCAGGCTGGTGAAGATCCAGGTGGTGGCGGCGGGGATGACCACCTGGAGGGTGACCCTGCGGCTGTCGGCGCCCAGGATGCGGGCGTTGGCGACGAGGTTGCGGTCGACCTCGCGGGCGCCCTGGAAGGCGTTGAAGAACACCGGGAAGAACACCAGCACCACCGCGGAGGCGACCTTGGAGGCCGGGCCGAGGCCGAACCAGATCAGGAAGATCGGCGCGAGCACGATCCGCGGGATCGCGTTGAGCACCTTGATGTACGGCCCGAACACGTCGGCCAGGAAGCGGATCCGGCCGAGCGCGATACCCAGCAGCACGCCGCCGATGACGCCGATCACCCAGCCGGCGAGGGCCTCGTACAGGGTGTAGCCGATCTGCTCGCCGAGCGAGCCCTGCGCGGTGCCGTGGGTGACCCACTGCCAGATCTGGTCCCAGATCCTCGACGGCTGGGAGAAGTTGAACGGGTCGATGACGTCGGTGCGGGCGCAGACCTCCCAGAGCCCGAGGAAGGCGAGCAGCACCGCGACCCGGGCGCCGTAGACGACCAACCGGCGGTTGCGGGCGGCCCGTTCGCGGGCCTCGGTCCTCGTCGTGACGGCCGGGGGCTTCCCGGCGCCGGCCGACGCGGCTCCCGACACGGACTCGGGCACGGAATCGGACGCGGTCTCAAGCGGCACGACCCGCTCCTCTCTCCCGGGTGATGCGCACCTCTTCGCCGAGCGAGGCCCAGATCTCGCGGTACAGCTCGACGAACCTCGGCTCCAGCCGGACGGCCTCCACGGTGCGCGGGCGCGGCAGGTCGACGGTGAAGACCTCCTTGACGGTGGCCGGTCCGGCCGTCATGACGACGACCCGGTCGGCGAGCGCGATGGCCTCGTCCAGGTCGTGGGTGACGAAGACGACCGACGAGCCGGTACCGGCCCACAGCTCCAGCAGCTGGTCCGACATCAGGGCCCGGGTCTGCACGTCCAGGGCCGAGAACGGCTCGTCCATCAGCAGGATCGCCGGGTCGTTGACGAAGGTCTGGGCGAGCGCGACGCGCTTGCGCATGCCGCCGGACAGCTGGTGCGGGTAGCGGTCCTCGAAGGCGGCCAGGCCGACCCGGCCGAGCCAGTCCCGGGCCCGTTCCCTGGCCTCGGCGGCGGGCACGCCGCGGAAGCGCGGGCCGGCCATCACGTTGGACAGGACGGTGCGCCAGGGGAAGACGGCGTCCTGCTGGAAGACGAACCCGACCTTGGGGTCGATCCCGCGCACGGGCTCGCCGTACACCCGGACCTCGCCCTCGGTGGGCTCCTCCAGGCCGCTGACCAGGGTCAGCGTGGTGGACTTGCCGCAGCCGGTGGGGCCGACGACGGCGACGAACTCGCCCTGGGCGACGGTCAGATCGAGATCGCGGACGGCGGTGTGCAACGCCCCCGAGGGGGTGCGGAAGCGTTTGGTCGCGCCGGTCAGCTCGATCGCCGGGGTCTCGGTCATGCATTCCTCCCGGTTCTGTGCTTGCCCCGGAAAGGTAGGAGCGGGCCCGGCCCCGGCGGGAGCCTTCTTCGCGTAGTGCGACTTCTCCGCATAGAGGGGTGTTCTGCTCGTTTTGCTTGCGCTACAACTGCGGGGACGCGGCTGACAGAAACAGCGCGGAAACATAGGGTGTCCCGACCCACCCCACCGGAGGCGCCCCCACCCCGCCCCCCGCTCCCCGCCCCCGCTCCCATCCCCGCTCCCGGACATCCGATTCCCCCGCAGCCGCCGAGAGGAGGCCCGGATGAAGCTCGCCCGCCGGCCCCGCCGGGTCTTCGCCCAGCTGCTGCTGAGCCAGACCGTCGTCACCGTCGGTGTCACCGCCGTGACCGCCGGGCTGTTCCTGGCCCCGGTCAGCAGCGAGCTGGACCACGACGCGATGCAGCGGGCGCTGTCGATCGCCCAGGCCACCGCCACCGACGAGAACATCGCCCGGGCCGCAGCCGGCCGCGACGTGGTGGCCGCGCAGCGCAACGCCGAGCAGATCCGGCTGGCCACCGGCGCCAGCTTCGTCGTGGTCACCGACCTGGACGGCATCCGGCTCTCGCACACCGACCCGGGCCGGATCGGCCAGCGGGTCAGCACCGACCCGGAGCCCGCCCTCAGCGGCCGCAGCGTCACCGCCATCCAGCAGGGCACCCTGGGCCGCACCGCCCGGGGCAAGGTGCCGCTGCGGATGGCGGACGGCCGGATCGTCGGCGAGGTCTCGGTCGGCATCAGCGACGACTCGATCCGCCGCCGGCTGCTGAAGATGCTCACCGGGATCCTGCTGTGCGCGGGCGCCGGCCTCGCCGCCGGGACGCTCGCCACCCTCCTCCTGGCCCGCCGCCTCAAGCGCCGCACCCACAACATCGCGCTGGCCGACATCTCCGCGCTGCTGGTGGAGCGGGAGGCGATGCTGCACGGCATCCGCGAGGGCATGGTGGCGCTGGACGAGCACGGCCGGATCCGGCTGGCCAACGACGAGGCGCTCCGGCTGCTCGGCCTGCCCGAGGACTGCGCCGGCCGCCCGATCGGCGCGGTGCTGCCGCCGGGCCGGCTGGCGGACGTGCTCGCCGGGCGGATCGCCGGCGCCGACCTGCCGGCCGTACGGGACGACCGGGTGCTGGTGGTCAACCGGACGGCCACGCCCGAGGGCGGCGCCGTGGTGACCCTGCGGGACCGCACCGAGCTGGAGTCGCTGGTCCGCGAGCTGGACACCACCCGCAGCCTGACCGAGGCGCTGCGGGCCCAGGACCACGAGCACGCCAACCGGATGCACACCCTGCTGGGCCTGCTGGAACTGGGCCGTCACGAGCAGGCGGTGGCGTTCATCTCGGAGCAGTCCGGCTCGCACGCGGTGGTCGCGGCGCGGATCGCCGAGCAGGTGCAGGACCCGCACGTGGCGGCGCTGCTGGCGGGCAAGAGCGCGGTGGCGGGCGAGCGCGGGGTGCGGCTGGCGCTGGCCCCGGCGGCGCACCTGCCGGACGCCGTGGTGGACGCCCGGGCGCTGGTGACGGTGCTCGGCAACCTGATCGACAACGCGGTGGACGCGCTGACCGCGGGCGGCGGGGGCCGGGTGGAGGTGAGCCTGGCGGCGGCCGGCCCGACGCTGCTGCTGCAGGTCGCGGACAGCGGCCCGGGCGTGCCGGAGGAGCTGCGCGAGCAGGTCTTCGAAGAGGGGTGGAGCAGCAAGGACGCACCCGCGCACCGTCCGCGCGGGCTGGGGCTGGCGATGGTGCGGCGGCTGGTCGAACGGACCGGCGGCCGGATCGTGCTCGACACCGGGCCGCTCGGCGGCGCCCGGTTCACCGTCGAGCTGCCCGAGGCCCTGCTCACCACCCAGCTCGTGGAGGCGTGATGATCGACGTACTCGTGGTGGACGACGACTTCCGGGTCGCGGACGTGCACGCCGCCTACGTGGCCAAGGTCCCCGGCTTCCGGGTGACCGGCACCGCGCACTCGGCCGGGGAGGCACTGGCCGCACTGGAGCGCCGACCGGTGGACCTGCTGCTGCTCGACCACCACCTGCCGGACGAGACCGGCCTGGCCCTGGTGCGCCGGCTGCGGGAACGCCAGGTGGCCTGCGACGTGATGATGGTGACGGCCGCCCGGGACGTGTCGACGGTGCACGCCGCGATGCAGCACGGCGCGCTCCAGTACCTGGTCAAGCCGTTCACCTTCGCCGGACTGCGGGAGAAGCTGGTGGCGTACGCGCAGCTGCGGCACGCGCTCGCCGCCCCGGCCCGGGAGGCCGGCCAGGACGAGGTGGACCGGCTGTTCGCGACCCTGCGCAGCGCCGCCGCCCCGGCCGGGCCGCTCCCCAAGGGCCACTCGGCGCCCACCACCGACCTGGTGATGGGCGTCCTGCGCCGGGCCGGCCGGCCGCTCTCCGCCCAGGAGGTCGCCGACGCCACCGGGCTGAGCCGCTCCACCGCGCAGCGCTACCTCAAGCAGCTGGAGCGGGACAGCCGGCTGCGGCTGACCCTGCGGTACGGCGACACCGGCCGCCCGGAGCACCGCTACGGCCTGGCGGCCCGGGCGTAGCCGCTCCGGTCAGGGCCGATGACCGCCGGACCGGGCCCGGACAGGGGGGAACCCCGGCGGCCCCAGGCC
>NZ_JBHVEU010000321.1:0-10051 GCF_042802075.1 Kitasatospora sp. NPDC057518 | reverse complement strand
TCCCCGCTCCCTCGGCGTCACGGTCTCCGGGGCCACGGCGAGTGCGGCCAGGGCTGCCGTCAGCAGGGCCGCGGCGGCGACCCAGGACACGCCGGCGCCGCTGTACCAGGTGCTGGTGCTGTCGCATCTGCTGTCCGCGCGGATCAAGGCCGATGTGGCGGTGGCCGCCGCCCGGGCGCTGTTCGACGCCGGGATGCGCACGCCGCGCGCCATGGCGGACGCCACCTGGCAGCACCGCGCCGCCGGATGCCACGCCGCCCGGCACGGCACCGCCCGTCCAGTTTGACCAAGGCACGTCAACGGGGATACCAGGGCCGGGCGCTCCCCCACGAGCGCTCCCCCCGCCCCCTCCGGGAGACCCCGTGCCGTCCCTGCCCGCCCCCACGCCACCCCCGCCGCCACCACCTCAGCCGCCTCCGCCGCCGCCCCGTACGGGGCCCGGGTCCGCGCGCCTGCGCTTCGGCCGCCGACTGCGCCACTGGCGCGAGGCCCGGGGCCTCAGCCAGGCCGAGTTCGGCCGGCTGCTCGGCTACCACGACTCGCTGATCAGCCGGGTGGAGAACGCCCACCGCTGGCCACCACCCGGAATGCCCGCCCGGGCCGACGAACTCCTGCACGCCGACGGCGAGTTGGCGGACCTCTGGCAGGCCGTCCAGCAGGAGCGCGAACACCTCGGCGAACGCGCCGCCGCCACCCGGCCACCGCTCGACGCCACCGCCACCGGCCCGCCGGACGCCGCCACCGTCGAGGTGCTCGCCCAGCTGCTCGCCGTCTACCGCGCCGCCGCGGGCCGGATCGGCGGCGAGGAACTGGCCACCGTCCTGGAGCACCACGCCCACACCCTGCTCGGCCGGCCGCACCCCGACCCGCACCAGTACCCCGACCCGCGCGAGCACCCCGCCGCCGACCGCTCGCTCGCCGCCCAGTACGCCGAACTCGCCGGCTGGGCCCACTTCGAGGGCGACCGCCACGCCCGCGCGCTCAGCTGGTACGCCACCGGACTGGAGTGGGCACGAGCGACCGGCGACCGGATCACCGCGGCCGCGCTGCTCGCCCGGCAGAGCACCCTGTACTGGTGGCACGGCGACCCGGCCACCGCGCTCGCCCTGGCCGAGGCCGCCCGGACCACCGCGCCTCCCCTGCCGGGGCTGCGGGCCTGGACCGCCGTCGCCCAGGCCCACGCCCACGCGCTGGCCGGCCGGGCCCCGCTGGTGCGCCGGACGCTGGCGGAGGCCCGGCGGCTGACCGACACCGCGCTGCGCACCCGCGAACCGACGCCCTGGGCGGACCGCGCCGACCTGGTCCTGGCCGTCGCGCACGGCACCTGCCACCGGGACCTCGCCGTCCGCACCGGC
This sequence comes from Kitasatospora sp. NPDC057518, assembly GCF_042802075.1. Taxonomy (NCBI): domain Bacteria; kingdom Bacillati; phylum Actinomycetota; class Actinomycetes; order Kitasatosporales; family Streptomycetaceae; genus Kitasatospora; species Kitasatospora sp. NPDC057518. The sequence continues at coordinate 8,696 of NZ_JBHVEU010000321.1, read as the reverse complement.
CGCGCCGGCCACGCCCGCACCGCGGCGGCCTGGCTGGAGGCCGCCCTGCGGCTCCTCGACCCGGCCGCCCGCCCGCGCGACCACGCCCTGGTCACCGCCCGCCTCGCCGGCGCCCACGCCCTCGCCGGCCGCACCGACGCCGCCGTCGCCCTGCTCACCCGGCTGCCCCCGCACACCGCCGGCCGCATCGCCCGGGAGCGACGGCGGGCCGAGGAGTGGCTGCGCGGGTGAGGCTCCCCGGGCACTGCCGCCCCCGGTCCGTCACGGTACGGCAGGACCGGCCACCACCTGCGGGTGTGGTGACCGGCCCTGCCGTACCGCTTCGACCGGCCCTACCGGGTCGGATCAGTGACCTTCCGGGTCGGCCCGGGGACCCGCCGGGTCGGATCAGAGGCCGGCCGCCGCCGCGGCGATGTCGGCCGCGTAGGTGCTCACCTGGGTGTAGACGCCCGGGTAGCCCGCGCGGGCGCAGCCGTTGCCCCAGCTGACGATGCCGACCTGGACCCAGCGGCCCGCCGCGTCCTGCCGGACCATCGGGCCGCCGGAGTCACCCTGGCAGGTGTCGACGCCGCCCTGGGAGACGTAGCCCGCGCAGAGCGAGCCGGCCGCGTTCAGGCCCGGGTAGGCGCGGGCGCAGGTGGCGTCGTCGACGAACGGCACGGTCGCCTTGAGCAGGTACCGCTGCTGGCCGCCGCCCTCGCGCGCGGCGCCCCACCCCATGATGGTGAAGGTGCCGCTGTCGTAGGCGGTGGTGGTGGCGATCGGCAGGGTGCTGACCTGGCCGCCGCTCACCGGCGAGGCCAGCTTGATCAGCGCCCAGTCGTCGCCGTTCTCGGCGCCGGTGAAGGCGGGCGACTGGTACACGTACGAGGAGCGGACCTTGACCGCGCTGCCGCTGTTCAGGTCGACCGCCCCCGCGGTGGCGGTGATGCTGCTGTCGGCGCCGGTGCCGTCGACGCAGTGGGCGGCGGTGAGCACGATCTGCGAGGTGTAGAGCGCGCCGCCGCAGCCCATCGAGAGCCGCACCACGAACGGGAACTCGCCCTGCGCCGCCCGCGTGCCGCCGACCACGCTCGGCGACGGCTCGGGTGAGGCGGCGGCGGGCAGCACGAGCGCTCCGGCGCCGAGCACCAGGCCGGCCAGCAGGCAGACGAACCTGCCGAGTTGACGCTTCATCAGATCCTCCTTGCAGGTGGGGGAAGACCGAGAGTGGCCCGACGGGCGGCGCGATAGGAGGGGTCCGCCCTTGCCGATCGGATCTGGCAGGAACACGGCAATGAGGGGTTCCGGGTGCGGAGGGCCCGGGACGATCACGCACCGAACCACGCGACCCGCTCCGGCGAATCCCGTGCGCGACCCCCGGAGCCGTCACCGGTCGCTCACTCCGCGTCGACGCCGCGCCCGCCGGCGTGTGAGCCCGCCCACAGCGGGATCGCCATCCACGATCCCCGATAGTGGACGCGCTCCCCGCGGCACCGCCCCCGGCGCCGTCGAGCCGCCCCGACCGGGCCGCCCGCGACCGCGATCCGCCTGAAGAACACAGGCCACCGCACCTGCCGGCAGTGCGATCCTTCACCACCCCCGGGCTGCCACCTCCGGATGGAGGATTCGGACAAATCTGCCCAAATAATCCTCCGGGCCCCGCTCCGGCCACCCCTCAGCCACGACCCTGCGTAGTAGCGAACGCCTTTGCCACCCGTCCCCGGCCCTGCCAAGAATGGCCCGTCGCCAGACAGCGCAGCCGACCACCCCCCGCCGCCGCGCAGCCCGCCCGCCCCGCCGTTTCCGCCGGGGCGCCACGGCCGTCCAGGGCGGCCGCACGGGCCCCGCTCACCCGGAGCCCACGCGATGCCCCGCCCCCGGTGCCACCGGCACGGCCCCCGACGGAGAAGGATCGTCCGCCCCATGCAGCTCAGCCATGCCCGCCGCAACTCCCTGATCACCGGCGTCGCCACCCTCGTGGTCGCGAGCGCCGCCACCGCGGCCCTCGCCATCCCGCAGGCCGGGAACGGCACCGAGGCCGCCCCCGTGGCCGCCGTGTCAGTGGACGGCACGCTGGTCGCCGAGCAGGGCCAGGCCGACACCGCTGCCTCCGGCACCGCCGAGCAGGCCGCCCAGGAGGCCCAGGCCAAGGCCGAGGCGGACACCGCCGCCCAGGCCCAGGCCGAGGCACAGGCCCAGGCGGACGCCAAGGCCAAGGCCGACGCCGAGGCCGCCGCCTCCCGCTCCCAGGAGCGCCAGGACCTGAACAGCGCCCCGGCCGCCTACTCCGGCACCCCGCAGCAGATCGCCGCGCAGATCGTCCCGGCCGGCCAGCTCCAGTGCTTCAGCAACATCGTGTTCCGCGAGAGCAGCTGGAACCCCCTCGCGGTGAACGCCTCCTCCGGCGCCTACGGCCTGGTCCAGGCCCTGCCCGGCTCCAAGATGGCCTCCGCGGGCGCCGACTGGCGCACCAACCCGGCCACCCAGATCAAGTGGGGCCTGAACTACATGAACACCCGCTACGGCAGCCCCTGCGCCGCCTGGTCGTTCTGGCAGTCCCACCACTGGTACTAGGCCGACCCCCGATCGGCCGCCGAGGGCCCGCGACGCACCGCGCGCTGCGGGCCCCGGCGCGTATCACCCCAGGTCGGAAGCCGGGCCGGGACCCGGGCCGGGCGTGGACACGTCCGGAAGGCCGCGTGAAGATCTGGCGCACACTCGTACGGTTTGCCACTGATTGATCGGAATTACGGACCGTCAGGGCTTTGCCACGGTTCGCGAGCCCTCTTACGCTCCGGCGTCATGCCCTCACCCCTGATCAGCGTCGTGCTCCCCGCCTACGACCGGCACGAACAGCTCGCCGACTGCCTGGACTCGCTGCTCGCCCAGTCCCTGGCCGACGTCGAGGTGATCGTGGTCGCCGACCGCTCCCCCGAGACCGCGGGCGGGCTCGCCGACGCGTACGCCGCCCGGCACCCCCAGGTGTCGGTGCTGCACCTGAACGCCGCGGTCGGGGTCGGGGCGAGCCGGAACGCGGGCGCGGCGCGGGCCACCGGCGAGTACCTGCTGTTCCTGGACGCCGACCACCTGCTGCCCCGGGACGCGCTGCGCACGCTCGCCGACCGGCTCCGGCAGACCGGCCCGGTGGACGTGCTGCTGTTCGGCCACTCCCGCCGGCACCAGGACCGGGACTGGCCGGGCGGCGCCGAGGCGCTGCTCGCCGAGGCCGGCCCCGAGCCGTTCGCGCCCTTCGACCGGCCCGCGCTGTTCGGCGCGCCGCCGCTGGCCTGGGACCGGCTGGTCCGCCGCGGCCACTGGGCCGAGCTGGGCCTGGCCTTCCCGCCCGGCCGCTACGAGGAGGTCCCGGTGGCGCACGCGGCGCTGCTCGGCGCCCGGACGGCCGCCGTGCTGGCCCGCGAGTGCGTCCAGCTCCGCCGCCGGGAGACCGTCCATCCGGCGGGCGGCCCGGGCAGCAGCGTCTTCGACCTGTTCGAGCAGTACGAGCGCAGCTTCGCCCTGCTGGAGGACCAGCCGCACCTGTACGCGGTGCGCGAGGCGCTGTTCGTCCGGATGATCCGGCACTACCTGTTCGTCTTCGACCTGGCCGGCTGCGTCACCCGCGCCGAGCGGCCGCAGTTCTTCCACCGCGCCGCCGAGCACCACCGCCGCTTCCAGCCGCCCGGCCACCGCCGGCCGGGCGGCCGCGAGGGGATCAAGTTCTCGCTGCTGGCGGGCGGCGCGTACCCGGCCTTCGAGGTGGCCAAGCTCTCCCACATCGCGCGCGGCACGCTCACCGGGCGGAAGTAGCCGCGGCACCCCCACCCGGGTGAGCCGGGCGCCGCGCCCGGTACCGGTGCGGTGGTACGGCTGCGATCATCGGCGGAGCCGTACTCCTGGGAGGTCCTGGTGAGCCGTCCGTCCGCCGTCCCCGGGGCCGAGTTGGCCCGTGAGCTGGCCGCCGTGCTGCGCGGGGAGGTCCGCTTCGGCGCCGCCGAGCGCACCGTCTACAGCCAGGACGCCTCCAACTACCGGCAGTTGCCGCTCGGCGTGGTCAAACCGGCCGACCTCGACGACGTGCGCACCGCGCTGGCGCTCTGCCGCGCCCACCGGGTGCCGGTGGTGGCGCGCGGGGCCGGGACGAGCATCGGCGGGCAGGCGATCGGCCCGGGCGCGGTGGTGCTGGACTTCCGCCGCCACCTCGGCGCGGTGCTGGAGGTCGATCCGGGGGCCCGCACCGCGCGCGTCCAGCCCGGCACCGTGCTGGACGACCTCCAGCGCGCCGCCAGGCCGTACGGGCTGCGCTTCGGGCCCGACCCGTCCACGCACAGCCGGTGCACCCTCGGCGGCATGATCGGCAACGACTCCTGCGGCTCCCACTCGCTCGCCTGGGGGCGCACCGCCGACAACGTCGAGCGGCTGGAGCTGCTGCTCGCGGACGGCACCGAGCTGACCGTCGGCGGGCGGCTCACCCCCGCGGAGCGCGCCGCGCTCGCCGCGCTGCCCGGGCGGGTCGGCCAACTCCACACCGGGCTGCAGGAGTTCACCGACCGCAACCTCGCCGCCATCCGGCAGGGCATGCCGCAGCTGCCCCGCCGCACCTCCGGCTACCCGCTGGACGCGCTGCTGCCCGAGCAGGGCCACGACCTGGCCCGGGCGCTCACCGGCACCGAGGGCACCTGCGCGCTGCTGCTCGGCGCCACCGTCCGCCTGGTCGAGGACCCGCCGGCCCGGGCCCTGGTGGTGGCCGGCTACCCCGACGAGGGCGCCGCCGCCGACGCCGTCCCGGCGCTGCTGCCGCACGGTCCGCTGACCGCCGAGGGCATGGCGGCCGACCTGATCGCCGCGCTACTCGCCGCCGGGCCCCGCCCGCCCGCGCTGGACCGGCTGCCCGCCGGCGAGTGCTGGCTGTTCCTGGAGACCGGCGGCGACACCCCGCGGGCCGCCTACCAGGCCGCCCGCCGGCTCGCCGACGCGGTGAAGCGCGAGCGCTCGGCCGCTGTCGCCCTGGTCACCGACCCGGTCGAGCAGCGCCAGCTGTGGGCCGTCCGGGAGGCGGGCGCGGGGATCGTCACCCGGCTGGCCGGCGGCGGCGAGGCCTGGCCCGGCTGGGAGGACTCCGCCGTCCCGCCCGAGCGGCTCGGCGACTACCTGCGGGCCCTGCGCGCCCTGCTGCGCCGGCACAGCCTGCACGGCGTCCCGTACGGGCACTTCGGCGACGGCTGCGTGCACCTGCGGATCGACTTCCCGCTGGACGAGCCCCAAGGGGTGCTGGTCTTCCGGGAGTTCCTGGAGCAGGCGGCCGATCTGGCGGTCTCGTACGGCGGTTCGCTCTCCGGTGAGCACGGCGACGGGCAGGCCCGCTCGGAGCTGCTGCCGCGCATGTACCCGCCCGAAATCATCGGCTTGTTCGGGGAGTTCAAGCGGATCTGGGACCCGGAGAACCTGCTCAACCCGGGCGCGCTGGTCGACCCGCGCCCGCTCGACGCCGACCTGCGCTTCGTCACGGCCCCGCGCCGCACGCTGCCGCTGGCCCTGCCGTACGAGCAGGACGGCGGCAGCCTGGTGAAGGCGGTGCACCGCTGCGTGGGCGTCGCCAAGTGCGTGGCCCCGGGCAGCGGGGTGATGTGCCCGAGCTACCTGGCCACCGGCGAGGAGCGGCACTCCACCCGGGGGCGGGCCCGGCTGCTCGCCGAGATGCTGCGGGGGGACGCGATCCCGGACGGCTGGCGCTCGGAGGAGGTGCGGGAGGCGCTGGACCTCTGCCTGAGCTGCAAGGGCTGCGCGAGCGACTGCCCCGTCCACGTCGACATGGCGACCTACAAGTCCGAATTCCTGTACCAGCACTACCGGCACCGGCCGCGCCCGCTCGCGCACTACTCGATGGGCTGGCTGCCGCTCTGGCTGCGGGCCGCCTCGCTCGCGCCCGGGGCCGCCAACACCCTCGCCCGTTCCCGGGCCGGGGGGCTGCTCAAGCGGCTCGGCGGGATCGACCGGCGCCGGGTGCTGCCGGTCCTCCCACCGGAGACCTTCACCGCGTGGTACCGGCGGCACCGCGCCACCCGCCCGGCCCCGGCGGGCGCCCGGCCGGTGCTGCTGTGGCCGGACACCTTCTCCGACCGCCTCCAGCCGAGCGTGCCGCGCTCGGCCGTCGAGGTGCTGGAGCACCTGGGCTTCGACGTCCGGCTGCCCTCGGGCCCGGTCTGCTGCGGCCTCACCTGGTACTCCACCGGCCAACTCGGCACCGCACGACGGGTGCTGCGGCGCAGCCTGCGGGCGCTGGAAGCGGCCGAAACGGGAGCGGGCGGGGTCCAGGCCGACACCCCCGTGATCGGCCTGGACCCCAGCTGCACCGCGACCCTGCGCGAGGAGCTGCCCCGGCTGCTCGGCGCGGAGGGCCGCCCGCTCGCCGACCGCACCCGCACCTTCGCCGAGTTCCTCGACGAGTTCGCCCCGGACGCCCCGCTCCCCCGAATCCCGCTGGACGCCGTCACCCAGACCCACTGCCACCAGCACGCGGTGCTCGGCAGTGCCGCCGACCGCCGGCTGGAGGCCCGCCTCGGCCTGAACAACCGGGTACTGGAGGCCGGTTGCTGCGGCCTGGCGGGCAACTTCGGCTTCGAGCGGGGCCACTTCGAGGTGTCCGAGGCCATCGCGGAGCGGGTGCTGCTGCCGGGGCTCCGGGCCGCCGGGCCGCAGGCGGTGGTCCTGGCGGACGGCTTCAGCTGCCGCACCCAGATCGCCCAACTCGCGGACGGGCGGCGGGCCCTGCACCTCGCGGAGCTGATCGCCCGGGAGCTGCGGGATCAGTCCTGACGGTGCGCCGCGAGGAAGGCCCCGGCGTGGGCCGCGGCCTCCTCCCTGGTCCGGGGGCCGGCCGCCGCCCCACCGGTGGCGCCGTCCGCACCGGTGGCCGTCCAGCGCCAGCCGCCGGAGGCCTCGTCCTCCGCCAACTCGGCGGTTCCGCCGAACAGTTCGAGCAGCCCGGGCCGCGCCGCCGGACGACTGACGGCCTCCGGCCACTTCTTCCGGGCGCCCTGCCGGGTGATGCCCCAGGCAGCACCGAGCTGCTCGTAACTGGCGCCATAGGAACCCGCGGTGGCGGCCGCGCCCGCGGTGAGCAGCTTGACCTCGGCGTCCACCAGCTTCCAGGCGGACAGGACGGAGAGCGCGACCTCGACCGGCTCGGCGTTCCATATCCGTTCCGCGGGCAGGCCCGTCGCGCGGGCGCGCACGGCGGCGGCGAGGGGGTCGAGCGCGTCGAGGAGGGCCTTGGCCAGCGCGGCCCGCTCCTCCGGAGTGATCTCCACGGTCGTCATGATGACAACTGTAGTTAACGAACTCGTCCACGACAACCATAGTTACCGGCCGAACCGGTCCAGCGGGCTCGCACCCCGCTTCTCCGGCGCGAACGGCGTGCCCGAGGAGAGCGCCCGGAAGCCCACCACCAGCGCCTCCCCCAGGAAGCCCACCCCGATCGACAGCTGGATCGGACGGGCGTCCGCGGCCAGGCCGAAGTGCGCGGCGAGCGCGGCGAAACCGGCCATCAGGGCCAGCGACACCGCCGCGACCAGGAAGGTCCGCCCGGTGTAGCGCTGCCACAACACGCCCTCCCGCTCGTAGACCCGGATGGTGGCGCCGCGCACCGCCCCCAGCGCGACGCCGAGCCCGGCGCCCGCCGCGATCCAGCCGTAGTCGGCCGCGCCGAGCCCGTGCTTCTGGGCGAGCGCCCACACGCCGAGGGCGGTGAGCACCACCGGCGGCGCGAAGAGGTCCCGGGCGTTGAGCGGTTCGCCGCGCAGCCGCCGGATCACCACCACGACGACCACGACGGCGATCAGCCCCGCGTGCACCCAGCCGTTCATTCCTGCCTCCCCGAATTTTTGTAGCTCGACCGTGCTAAATCAGCAATTTAGCTCGCTCGTGCTATAATGGCAACATGCCGAAGATCGTCGACCCCGCCGAACGCCGCCAGGCCGTCGCCGACGCCGTCCTGCGCGTCGCGGCCCGGGAGGGACTGGAGCACGCCTCCCTGCGCAACGTCGCCGAGGAGGCCGGACTGGCCGTCGGCTCGGTGCGGCACTACTTCGCCGGCAGCTCCGAGCTGATGATCTTCGCGATGCGCGAGCTGGCCCGGCGGATCGAGGCCCGCATCCGCGCCCACGCCGCCGCCCTGCTCGACCCGGCCGCCGCCGGCACCGACCGGCGCGAACGGACCGTCCGACTGCTCGCCGAGACCCTCCCGCTGGACGCCGGGCGCCGGGAGGAGTCCGCGCTCTGGCTCTCCTTCGTCACCGCCGCCCGCACCCGGCCCGACCTGCGGCCCCGCGCCGTCGAGATGCAGACCGGACTCGACGACCTGGTCCGACGCGTCCTCGCCGAGTCCCGACGCGCCGGCGGCCTGGCCCCCGGCCTCGACCTCGACCTCGACCTCGAGACCCGCCGGCTCTCCGCCCTGCTGGACGGCCTCACCCTCCAGGCCGTCCAGCACCCCGACCTGGTCGGCCCCGACGAGCTGCGCGCGGTGCTGCGCCGCCACCTCGACACCCTGGCCGCCCCCGCCTCCTGAGACCGCGCCAACACCCCCGAGAACGCCGAGGTCGCCGAGGGCACGGAGAGCACCGACGGCACCGGGCCCCCGCCGCCCACGCCACCTCCGTCTACGCCCTGGGATGACCGGAGCGGCACGACTGCGGCCCCCGCCCGTCCGTCGGCGG
>NZ_JBHVEU010000320.1:0-10112 GCF_042802075.1 Kitasatospora sp. NPDC057518 | reverse complement strand
GGTCAGTACGCCGAGGCGGCGTTCTCGGCGAGGACCGCCCGCAGCCGGGTGGTGCGCGACTGCGCCTGGCGCTCGGCGACGGCCTGGACGAGCGCCGGGCCCGCCGCGTGCACCACGGACAGGTGCCGCTCGCCGCGGCCGAAGGCGGTGTAGACCCACTGCCGGGTGAGCGCCTGGGCGGCGTCGTCCGGGACGACCACGACCGCGCCCGGCCAGCGCCGGCCGACCGCCTGGTGGACGGTCAGCGCCCAGCCGTGCCGCAGCCGGGCGGCCTCGGCCGGCGGGACGGTCCGGTGCGAGCCGTCCGCGTACTCCAGGTGCAGACCGGTGGCGTCGCCGTCCAGCACCCGGGCCGGGCGGGTGACGCCGGGGGTGGGGGAGTCGACCACCCGGTCGCCCGGGTCGAAGCCGCCGAACCGGCCGGGGCCGGGGTTGAGCCGGGCCTTGGCGGCGGCGTTCAGCGCGCGGGTGCCGGCCGGGCCGCCGTGGCCCGGGGTGAGCAGCACCACCTGCTCGGCCGGGATGCCCAGCGCGCGCGGGATGGAGTCGGTGAGCAGCTGGACGGCGCGGTGGACGGCCTCGCCGGCGTCCTTGGCGGTCAGGATGACCACCTCCTTGTCCGGCGCCTCGACCGGCTGGAGCTCGCCGATGCCGACACCGGAGACCAGCTCGCCGATCGGGCCGAAGTCCGGGGTGCGGGAGGCGACCGCCGGGCAGGCCTTGGCGGCCAGCAGGTCGGCGAAGACCCGACCGGGGCCGGCCGACCAGAGCTGCCCCGGGTCCCCGCTGAGCACCAGCCGGGTGCCGTCGGCCAGCGACTCCAGGACGACGGCGGCCAGGTCGACGTCCAGCAGCGGGGCGTCCAGCACGACCAGCAGGTCCAGGGCGAGCGTGCCGTCCGGGGCGCGGCCGGGGCCGGCGGCGCCGGAGAGCAGCTCGGCGAGGGTGACCACGGGGGCCCCGGCGCCCGCCTCGGCGAGCGCGGCGAGGGAGTCCCGCCCCTGGTCCGTCCAGGTGGCGGCCCAGGCCCGCAGCCCGAGGCCGCGGGCGGCGGCGACCAGCGCGGCCGGCTCGGCGCGGGCCGCCTCACCGCCGGTGTGCAGCACCAGGGCGTGCTCGGCGACGGCCTTGATCAGGGCGGTCGCGGAGGAGGACGACGCGGCCTCGGCGGCGGCCGCCCAAGCGGCCGGGCCGGGGGCGGCGGTGGGCTGCTGGGCGGAGCCCTCGGCGGCCTCCGCCCCGGCCTCCGCGTCCTCGGAATCGGCGGCGGGCCCGCTCTCCTCGGCGTCCCCGGCCTCCTCGGCGTCCTCGCCCGGCACGAAGGTGGCCATCAGCTGGAGCAGCTTCTCGGCGAGGCTGTCCTCGGCCATCGCCAGCCCGGCCAGGGCGAGCAGCGTCCGGGTCGGCGCCTCGTCCTCCTCGTCGCCCCCCGCCGTGTGCGCCTCGGGGCCGGTCAGCTCCTCCTGGAAGGAGAGCACCCGCCCGTCCTCGACGGCGGCCTGGATCGCGGTGGCCGGCTCGGGCATCCGGAGCCGGTCGAGCCCGACCGCCACCTCGGCCAGCTCCAGGGCGGAGTGCCCGCGCAGCGCCGCCTGCTCCAGCAGCCACGGCACCAGAGCCCGGGCGCGGCGCTCGTCGCCCGGGCCGGCACCGGCGCCGAGCAGCTCCCGGGCGAAGCCGTCCGCGTGCTCGGGCCGGACGCCGGGCAGGCCCAGCACCGCCCACGGGTCCTCGCGCAGCCGTGCGGGCGCCTCCTCGCCGAGCGCGGCCACGGCGGCGGCCGCCAGGTCGGCCGGGGCGCCGCCGGCGGTCAGCACCTCGACGGTGGCGCGGAGCACCTCTTCGCGCTGCCGGTCGGACACCACCGGGGCGGGGGCGGCCGGGGCGGGAACCCGGGTCGGAACGGGGGCGGCCGCGACCGGGGTGGCCGGAACGGGGGCGGCCGGGACCGGGGCCGCAGCGGCCGGCTCCGGCTCCCCGGGCTCCGACCCGCCGGGCTCCGGGGCCTCCGCCGTCGGATCCTCCGCGGCCGGGGCTTCCGCCATCGAGGCCTCCGCACGGGCGGCACCCGCCCGTGCGGCACGGTCCGCGGCGTCCTCCGGCTGCATGCCGCGGATCCGCTGGGCCAGCTCCGCGAACTTCGCGGCCTTCGCCTCCGGGGTCAGCTTGGCCCCGGCGGTCACCTCCGGAGCGCCGTTCCCCGTGTCAGTCATCGTCGTCCGCTCCAAAGGTCACTCCACTGCAGGTTCTGCTCGACGACCCGGGCCGGTGGTCACAGCTCCGTCCACCCCTGGTCCGGGTAGTGGTGCACCGGTGACGAGATGTCGTTCAGCGCACCACGGATCTCATCCGGAAGCGTAAGCGCCTCCACCGACAGCGCCGACTGCAGCTGGGCCACCGTCCGGGCTCCGACCAGGGCGCTCGCCACCCCGGGCCGGTCCCGGACCCAGGCCAGCGCGACGGCCAGCGGGGTGCTGGCGAGCCCGTCGGCGGCGGTGGCGAGGGCGTCCACGATCCGCCGCGAGCGCTCCCCGAGGTACGGCTGGACGAACCCGGACAGGTACGGCGAGGCTCCGCGCGAGTCCTGCGGGACGCCGTGCCGGTACTTGCCGGTGAGCACCCCGCGCCCGAGCGGCGAGCCGGCCAGCACGCCGACCCCGGCGTCCAGCGCGGCGGGCAGCGCCTCCCGCTCGATGCCGCGCTGGAGCAGCGAGTACTCCAGCTGCGCCCCGGCCAGCGGCACCCGCCCGTGGTGGGCGTGCTGCCAGGCGGCGGACTTGGCGAGCTGCCAGCCGCTGAAGTCGCAGACCCCGACGTAGCGGGCGCGCCCGGAGGAGACGGCGATGTCGAGGGCGCTGAGCGTCTCCTCGACCGGGGTCACCGGGTCGAAGGAGTGCACCTGCCACAGGTCGACGTAGTCGGTGCCGAGCCGGCGCAGCGAGGCGTCCAGGGCGGCGAGCAGGTGGCCGCGCGAGCCGTCGAAGCGGCGGGCGGACTCGGGGACGCTGCCGGCCTTGGTGGCGATGACGAGTTCGGAGCGGGGGACCAGGCTGTCGGTGAGCCGGGAGATCAGGTACTCGGCGCCGCCGTCCGCGTACACGTCGGCGGTGTCGACCAGGTTGCCGCCGGCGTCGACGAACTCCTTGAGCTGCTCGGCGGCCTCCTGCTCGTCGGTGTCGCGGCCCCAGGTCATGGTGCCGAGGCCGAGTCGGGAGACCTGGAGGCCGGTACGGCCGAGGTGACGCTTTTCCATCGGACGGGCCTTCCACTGGCCGGTGGCCCCGGGAGCCCCGGCGGCCCTGTGAACGCGCAGGTGGGGAGAGCGCTCCCCACGTCGGCTGAGCGTAGCGGCCGGTGCGCGGAGAGAGGTGCAGACCCGCAGAACGATCAACAGCACCGGTGTGACCGGATCCACCCCTACCCGTCAGTAGCGTGTTCGGTGCGGGCACGGTTACCCTCGCGACCAACCCCAACCCACTGGAAGGTGCGGCAGATGCGACTCGGGATCAACCTCGGCTACTGGGGACTCGGCATGGACGCCGACAACATCGCCGTGGCCCAGGAGGCGGACCGCCTCGGCTACTCCGTCTGCTGGGCGGCGGAGGCGTACGGCTCGGACGCCGCGACGGTGCTCAGCTTCGTCGCCGCGAAGACCGAGCGGATCGACGTCGGCTCGGCCATCTTCCAGATCCCGGCGCGCACCCCGGCGATGACCGCGATGACCGCCGCGACCCTGGACACCCTGTCCGGCGGCCGGTTCCGGCTCGGCCTCGGCGTCTCCGGCCCGCAGGTGTCCGAGGGCTGGTACGGGGTGAAGTTCGACAAGCCGCTCGCCCGCACCCGCGAGTACGTGGAGATCATCCGCAAGGCGATGTCCCGCGAGCGCCTGGTGCACGAGGGCGAGCACTGGACGCTCCCGCTGCCCGGCGGCCCCGGCAAGCCGATCAAGCTCACCGTGCACCCGGTGCGCGAGCACATCCCGCTGTACATCGCCGCGATCGGGCCCAGGAACCTGGAGCTGACCGGCGAGATCGCCGACGGCTGGCTCGGCATCTTCTTCTCGCCCGAGCACGCCGCGCTCTCCCTCGACCCGCTGACGGCCGGCCGCGCCAAGGCCGGGAGGACGCTGGAGGGCTTCGACCTCTGCCCGACCGTGAACCTCGCGGTCGGCGAGGACATCAAGGCCGGGGTCGACGCCCTGCGCTCGTACGCCGCGCTCTACATCGGCGGCATGGGCAGCAAGGAGAAGAACTTCTACAACCAGCTCGCCCGGCGGATGGGCTACGAGCAGGCCGCCGACGAGGTCCAGGAGAAGTACCTCGCCCGGGACCACGCGGGCGCCGCGGCCGCCGTCCCGCACGACCTGATCGACGCCACCTCGCTGATCGGCGACACCGCCCGGATCGCCGACCGGATGCAGGCCTACGCCGAGGCGGGCGTCACCACGCTCACCCTGGCCCCGGCCGGGTTCACCCTGGACGAGCGGATCCTGGCGCTGCGCACCGGTGTCGAGGCGCTGGAGCGCGCCGGACTGGCCTGACCGGGGCCGGGTGTCCGAGCGGCCCGACCGCCTGTGGTCCGACCACCAGAGCTACAGCCAGTCGTGCCGCTTGAACACCCGGTGCAGCACCAGGCAGACCACCGTCATCAGCACCAGCACCGCCGGGTACCCCCAGATCTGGTGCAGCTCCGGCATGTGCTCGAAGTTCATCCCGTAGATGCCCGCGATCATGGTCGGTACGGCGGCCAGCGCCGCCCAGGCCGAGATCTTCCGCATGTCGTTGTTCTGCTGGACGCTGACCTGCGCCAGGTTGGCGTTCAGGATGTCGGACAGCAGCCGGTCCATGCCGTCCACCTGGTCGTTCACCCGGGCCACGTGGTCGGCGACGTCCCGCAGGTAGGGCGCGGCCTCGGGACGGACGAAGCGGGCGCCGCGCTCCAGGGCCAGCATCGGCTCCAGCAGCGGGCCGGTGGCCCGGCGCACGGACATCACCTGGCGCTTGTAGCCGTAGATCCGTCCGGCGGTGTCGCGGTCGACCCGGGAGGGGGAGAAGATGTCCGCCTCCAGTTCGTCCAGGTCGGTCTGGAGCCCGGCGGCCACGTCCATGTAGCCGTCGACGATCGTGTCGCAGACCGAGTGCAGCACCGAGCTGGGCCCGTACCGCAGCTGTTCGGGGTCCTGCTCCAGGGCGGCCCGCAGTCCGCCGAGCGGGCTGTCCTCGCCGTGCCGGACGGTCATCACGAAGTCCGGGCCGAGGAAGACCATCACCTCGCCGACCGTGACGACGTGCCCGCCGGGGTGGTAGCCGAGGGTCTTCAGCGCGACGAACAGCGAGCCCTTGTAGGCCTCCACCTTGGGGCGCTGGTGGGCGCTGACGGCGTCCTCGACGGCCAGCGGGTGCAGCGCGAACTCCTGGCCGACGCGGTCGAGTTCCTCGGCGGTGGGCTCGAACAGGCCTATCCAGACGAAGCCGTCCGGACCGGCCGCGCGGGCGGCGGCGAGTGCGCCGGCCAGGTCCTCGGGGGCCTCGATGCGGCGGCCGTCGTGGTAGGCGGCGCAGTGGACGATCATGCGGGCCATTGTCACCCGAGCGGGGCCGTCCGGCACGGATCCGGGGGATTCCGGTCCACCGGCCCCCGGCGGCCGGGGCGGTGGCGGACCCGGCCGCCGCGGGCCGGACGGGCGGGAAATCCGGTCTCCACGGCCGGGCCCGGAGGCCGTAGGCTGACCCCATGCCCACCCTGCTGCTCGTCCGTCACGGCCGCTCCACCGCGAACACCGCCGGAATCCTGGCCGGTTGGACCCCCGGCGTGGACCTCGACGACACCGGCCGGGACCAGGCCGCCGCGCTGGCCGGCCGACTGGCCGGCATCCCGCTGGTGCGGGCGGTCAGCAGCCCGCTGGAGCGCTGCCGGCAGACGCTGGAGCCGCTGCTGGCGGTCCGGCCCGAGCTCGGGCCGCCGGCCGAGGACGAGCGGCTGGGGGAGTGCCACTACGGCGAGTGGACCGGCCGTCCGCTGGCCGAGCTGGCCAAGGAGCCGCTCTGGCGCACCGTGCAGGACCACGCCGCCGGGGCCGCCTTCCCCGGCGGGGAGTCGCTGCGCGAGCTGAGCCACCGCACGGTGGACGCGGTGCGCGAGTGGAACCGGAGGATCGCGGACGAGCACGGCGAGGACGCGGTCTGGATCGCCTGCTCGCACGGGGACGTGATCAAGGCCGTGGTGGCGGACGCGCTCGGGCTGCACCTGGACCACTTCCAGCGGATCAGCGTCGAGCCCTGTTCGGTCACCGCGATCCGCTACACCCCGCAGCGGCCCTTCGTGCTGAGGATGGGCGACACCGGCGACCTCGCCTCGCTCGCCCCCCGGCCCGGCCCGGCGGCGGCCACCCCGGCCGGCGACGCGGTGGTCGGCGGCACCGTCTAGGCCGCGCCGCCGACGGGCCGTCCGGGGAGGCGCCGTCCGCGGCGGCACCGTTCGCTTCCCCGGGTGCCACCCCGCCCGCGGCCGTCGGCTCGGCTCCCCGGCCGGAGCCCGAAGGTCGTAGGGTGACTAGCGAGTCCATCCGGCCGCGGCCCGCCCCCGGCGGAACCGCGCCGACCGACACGATCCGGAGCGAGAGCGTGCCCCGTCAGGTCTTCTTCTACGACCAGCCCGAACGGTTCGTGGCCGGCACCGTCGGCCAGCCCGGCGCCCGGGCGTTCTACCTTCAGGCCAGCGCCCGGGGCCGGATCACCAGCGTGCTGCTGGAGAAGACCCAGGTCGCGGCGCTCGCCGAGCGCATCGAGGAGGTCCTGGACGAGGCGCTGCGGCGCAGCGGCGGCGACACGTCCATCCCGGCCGCCGCCCCGAACGACCTGCTCGACACCGCGCCGCTGGACCTTCCGCTGGAGCAGGAGTTCCGGGTCGGCACCATGGCCCTGGCCTGGGACAGCGTGGACGCCTGCCTGGTGGTCGAGGCGCAGGCGCTGGTCGAGGAGGAAGAGGAGGAGGACGCCGCCGAGGCGGCCTTCACCGACGACGAGAACGGCCCGGACATGCTGCGGGTGCGGCTGTCCGGCGCGATGGCCCGGGTCTTCGCCAAGCGCGCGCTGGACCTGGTCGCGGCCGGCCGCAAGCCCTGCCCGTTCTGCAACCTGCCGCTCGACCCGGAGGGCCACCTGTGCCCGCGCGCGAACGGCTACCGGCGCTGAACACCGACACCCCGCCGCAGGCCGACCCGTCGGCCGCCGCCGCGCTGGCCGCCGACGTGCCCACCGCCCTCGCGCTGCTGCGCCAGGGCGGGCTGACGGTGCACGGGCGGCTCACCGACGCCTCCAACGCCGCGCTGTACTGCACGGTGGCGCACGGCTCGCTGAGCGCGCAGGCCGTCTACAAGCCGGTCGCCGGGGAGCGCCCGCTGTGGGACTTCCCGGACGGCACGCTGGCCGGCCGCGAGGTCGCCGCGTACGAGCTGTCCGCCGCGACCGGCTGGGCGCTGATCCCGCCGACCGTGCTGCGCGACGGCCCGCACGGGCCCGGCATGCTGCAGCTGTGGGTCGAGCCGGACCCGACGGCCGAGCCGCTGCTCGCGCTCCAGGACCCGCGCGGCCCGGAGGCGGGCTGGCTGCCGATCGTCCGGGCCGAGGTCGAGGGCGGGCGGACGGCCCTGCTGGTGCACCACGACGACCGGCGGCTGCGCCGGCTCGCCGTCCTGGACGCGGTGCTCAACAACGCCGACCGCAAGGGCGGCCACCTGATCCCGGCCGCCGACGGCCGGGTGTACGGCATCGACCACGGCGTCACCTTCAACACCGAGGACAAGCTGCGCACCCTGCTCTGGGGCTGGGCCGGCGACCCGCTGCCCGCCGAGGCGCTGGAGGTGCTGGCCCGGCTGGCCGAACAGCTGGACGGCGAGCTCGCCGAGCGCCTCGCCCCGCACCTGACGGCGGCCGAACTGGACGCCACCCGGGCCCGGGTGGCCGCGCTGCGCGGCTCCGGCCGGCACCCGCTGCCGCCCGAGGACTGGCCCGCGATCCCCTGGCCGCCGGTCTAGGACGGGGCTTCGGCGGGTGCCGGCCGGAGCCCGAACCGGTGCCCCGGAGCGCCGGTGGTCCGGACCGCTCGCCGAAAACGGCGGCAGATGGTCTGGACCTGTCCCCGGAACAGGTCGCACACTGCTCCGATGGATGTGCGACGGACGACCCCCACCCCCCGAACCACGCCGGACCTGCCGTTGCACCGGTTACAGGTCCCGCTGCCCCAGCTGCTCCCCTTCGCCATCGGCAGTTTCGACGCGATCGGCCCGCTCTCCCGGGCCGGCTTCCCCCACCGGCACTCGTTCTACGAGATCGTCCACGTCACCGGCGGCCACGGCGCCCACGTCCTGGACCTCGTCCACCGGCCGCTGGCGCCACCGCAGTTGTGCGTGATCACGCCCGGCCAGGTGCACTACTGGGCGGACGCCGAGGAGCTGGTCGGCCGGGTCGTCCTGTTCAACGAGGACTTCCTGCTCGGCCACCCCCAGGACCTCGCCGCCCTGCGGGCGCTGGCCACCCGCCCGGCCCTCGCGCTCGGTGACCAGGCCGACGCGGTCGCCGCGCTGCTCGCCGACATGGAGTACGAGTACCGGACCAGGGGGCCCGGCTACCAGGGCGTGCTGCGGGCCAGCCTGCACATCCTGATCGTCCGGGCGCTGCGCGCCTGCGCCCCGGCCGACCGCCCGTCGGTGCCCGGCCGCCCGGCCGAAGTGGCCGCCGCCTTCACCCGGTTGATCGCCCGGCCGGGCGGGGTGCGGCACTCGGTGGCCTCCACCGCGCAGGAACTCGGCGTCTCCCCGGGGCACTTGCAGACCCTGGTGAAGCAGGCCACCGGCCGGACGCCCGGCGGTCTGATCCGCCGCCAGCAGACCTTGGAGGCCAAACGGCTGCTCGCCTGCACGGATTTGACGATCCGTCAGGTCGCCAAGGAGGCGGGCTTCGTCGACCCGGCGTACTTCTGCCGGTTCTTCCGCCGGGAGACCGGGATGACCCCGGGGGAGTTCCGGTCCAGGGTCGACGGAAATCACCACGATCCCCGGATCATGTCCATCGCGGTCGCACCGGACGGCCCGTAACTTTGCTGGTGGCCACCGGTGGCCGGTCCGGCGCGCACGGACGGGCGGCCGGTCCGGCCCTTGTCATGCCCCCACCATGGCAAGGGCCGCCCCCACCCCCCGCCTCACGATAAGGAGACGGCGCATGCCCACGCCCGACGGCATGATCAGCCGCAAGACCGTCCTCAAGGCCGCCGCCGCGCTCGGGGCCGCCCCGCTGCTCGTCGGCGGCGGGGTCGCACTGGCCCGGGACCAGATCGGCACCGGCGAGCCGCTCGCCCTCACCCCCGAGTGCCACGACGGCGACGCCCCCACCATCGAGCAGACCGAGGGCCCGTACTTCAAGCCCAACTCCCCGCTGCGCAGCTCGATGGTCAACGACGGCCCCGGCACCCGCCTGGTCGTCAGCGGCTACGTCTTCGGCCGGGCCTGCCGGCCCATCTCCGGTGTGCTGCTGGACTTCTGGCAGGCCGACGACGGCGGCAACTACGACAACAGCGGATACACCTTCCGCGGCCACCAGTTCACCGACGCCAACGGCGCCTACAAGCTGGACACCATCGTGCCCGGCCTCTACCCGGGCCGCACCCGGCACATCCACGTCAAGCTCCAGGCCCCCGGCCGCTCGATCGTCACCACCCAGCTGTACTTCCCGGGCGAGCCGCGCAACAACACGGACACCATCTACGACGCCCGGCTGCTGATGAACGTCCGGCAGAACGGGTCGACCCGCGAGGGCAGCTACGACTTCGTGCTGAACGTGGCGCAGACCCCGGGCACGCCGAGCCCCACGCCCACCCCGACCTCCACCTCCACCGGTGGCCCGACCACGCCGCCCGGCGGCAGCTGGGCCGCGGGCACCTCGTACAGCGCGGGCGACCGCGTGACCTACTCCGGCGTCTCCTACACCTGCCTCCAGGCGCACACCGCCATGGCCGGCTGGGAGCCGCCGAACGTGCCGGCCCTCTGGCAGCGGTCGTAGCGGCTCCGGCCGCTCCACCCGAGGAGCCGGGCGCCCGGTCGGCGGCAGGGCCGACCG
>NZ_JBHVEU010000319.1:0-10136 GCF_042802075.1 Kitasatospora sp. NPDC057518 | reverse complement strand
GGTGTCACGGACACCGGCCCCCTTCGGGGTTCTCCCCGAGCCGGGGGTTGTGCGGCGGCGGGGGTTACAGCGGCAGGCCGCTGAGGCTGCCGCCGCTCAGGTTGCCGCCGCCCAGGCCGCCCAGCAGGCCGCCGAGCGGGCCGAGCGCGCCGGTGAGGCCGGACAGCGGGCTGTTCGCGCCGAGGTCGGCACCGCCGAGGCGGTTGGCCGACCCGTGCTCGGCCAGGCCGAGCACGTCGGTGGCGGGCAGCTCGGCGGGCAGGGCGTGCTCGACCGAGCCGAGCGGCAGCGCGCGCTGCACCGCGCCGACCGGCAGCGCGTCGGCGACGGCGGTGCCGCCGGGGACGGCGCCGGTGAGCGTCTCGGCGCCGGGCACGGCCTGGGTGACCGAGCCCGCCTGGGTGAGTCCGCCGAGCGGGCCGGTGCCGGCGGTGGCGCTGCGGGTCTCCGCGCTCTTGCCGGTGACGGCCTCGCCGAGCTTGCCGGCCAGAGACGAGGCGACCTTCGGGGTGACCGAGGAGAGCTGGCCCGCGGTCGCCGCGGTCTGGTCGACCGGGGCGGTCAGCGAGCCGGCCTTCTCGTTGGCCTCGGGCAGCTGCTGGGCGACGATGTTTCCGGCGGCGTCGGCGGAGGCCGGTACGCCGGCGGCGACGGTGGCCGCACCCGTGGTCCCGGCGGCCTGGCCGAGCTGGTGGGTGGTGTGCTGGAGGGTGGAACCGGTGTCGGTGTTGGCCAGCTGGCCCAGCGGTGCCGCGAGGTCGCTCTTGGGCAGCAGGGCGTCCCCGCCCAGGGCGGACGCGGAGCCGGCCGCGAGAAGCGGGGTCGCTCCGGCGGCCACGACGAGCGCGGCCTGGGCGATCCGGCGCGTGAGGGGGTGAGACATGGGGCTCCTCGAAGGGGTCTGGGTCCGTCCCGTCCGCCAAAGGACCGGGCGTGGACGACCGGGCGGACGACGTTGTTACCGCTTGAGAAGCCAGAAGGTTTCGGCCGACGCAAGGAATCTTCCTGGCCGACCATCGGATCGTACGACCACGGCAGCGCTGCCCGACCGGCCCGGTCGGACGCCGTCGAACCGCCCCGGTCAAGGGGAGTGACGGTTCTCCAACCGGGTTCGCCGGAGCGGGCGGCCGGTCCATCGGGGTTGACCGGAATCACCCGTCCGGCGGCAACCCGAACACCAGTGCGTCAACTCTTGTCGGCCGGGGCCAGCGTGACCTGGACGAGCTTGGTCGAGGTGCCCGAGGTCTGGTTCTGCCAGCCGTCCTCGGACTTGGACTTGCGCCAGATCTTCCCGTCGTAGGCGACCGTCGCGATGCCCAGCTGCTGGGCCTGGGCGACCGCCCAGTGGGCGACCTCCCAGCCGCTCGCCCGCTCGGCGCTCACCCCGCCGTCCGCCGCCCCCGCGTCCGGCGAGGAGGTCAGGGCGGCGGTGGCCGGGTCCGGGGTCAGCGAGACGGCGTTCTCGGCGCCCTTGATGGTCGAGGTGTAGCCGGTCGCCGGGGTCACCGTGCGGCCGAACTCCCGGCGCACCCGGTCGGACAGCACCTGGGCCCGGTCCGGCGCGGCGGCCGGGGCCGCGGTGGCGCCCGGGGTGGCGCCCGGCGCGGCCGAGGCGGAGTCCGCCGGGTCCGGCTTGGCGTAGTCGTGCACCACGCAGGAGAACGAGGCGGGCTCCCGGCCGGCCAGCGCCGAGGTGAGCAGGGTCGCCTTGGTCTCGTGCTTGGCGTAGGCCTGCGGGTAACCGCTCTTCTGCACCGTCTGCGCGGCGTCGGTCAGCGGCATCCGGGTGTAGCCCGGGACCTTGACCAGGCCGTCCAGGAACTTGTTGGTCGCGTACACCGGGTCCGAGATCTGCGCCGGGGTGCCCCAGCCCATCGACGGCCGCTGCTGGAAGAGGCCGATCGAGTCCCGGTCGCCGCCCGCGAGGTTGCGCAGCTTGGACTCCTGCATGGCGGTCGCCAGCGAGATCGTGGTGGCCCGGTCCGGCAGCCCGCGCGAACGCGCCACCGCGGCGATCGTCGCGGCGTTGGCGGCCTGCGGCAGCTCCAGCGTGCCGTTCCCGGCCGCCGTCTTCACCGAGCACTCCTCGGACGCGCCGGGCTTGAAACCGAACCACCAGATCCCGACCACGGCCAGGCCGGCGACCATGGCCAGGCCGAGCAGCCCGACGATCACCATCAGCAGGGCGCGAAGCGGCCCGCGGCGGCGAGTGGGCTCCTCTTCGTCGCCCAGCTCTTCGCTGCTCCTTCTCCTGGCCACCGTCGCCCCTCTCGCGCCTGCACCTTGATCCGACACCGTACCCACTCGGACGGATGTGCGGCGCCTTCCGGTTGCCGTCACCCGCCCACTCGCCTCCGGGAGCCGGGGGGCGCGCCGACCGAGGCGGCCCCGGTCCGCGTCGCGGACCGCCGCACCGGCCGGACCGGGCCGCGGATTAGGCTGGCTCCCATGAGCAGCTCGAACCCGACGCCCCTGGACCTCACTCTCGACGGCGGCACGCTGACCGCCCGGCTCGTCGACATCCCCTCGGTGAGCGGCGACGAGCAGGCGCTCGCCGACGCCATCGAGACCGCGCTGCGCGGCTACCCGCACCTCACCGTGGACCGCCACGGCAACAACGTGGTGGCCCGGACGAACCTGGGCCGGGCCGAGCGCGTCGTCCTGGCCGGCCACCTGGACACCGTGCCGATCGCCGACAACCTCCCCTCGTGGGTCGAGGGCGACCTGCTCCACGGCTGCGGCACCACGGACATGAAGTCCGGCGTGGCCGTGCAGCTGCGCCTCGCCGCCACGGTGCCCGAGCCCAACCGCGACCTCACCTTCGTCTTCTACGACTGCGAGGAGGTGGAGGCCTCCCGCAACGGCCTCGGCCACCTGGCCAAGGACCACCCGGAGTGGCTGGCCGGCGACTTCGCGGTGCTGATGGAGCCCAGCGGCGGCATGGTCGAGGGCGGCTGCCAGGGCACCCTGCGGGCGCAGGTGCGGCTGACCGGCGTGCGCGCCCACTCGGCCCGCAGCTGGCTCGGGGACAACGCCATCCACCACGCCGCCGAGGTGCTCACCCGGCTGGAGAACTACCAGCCGCGCCGGGTGGAGATCGACGGCCTGGAGTACCGCGAGGGCCTGAACGCGGTCCGGATCGACGGCGGCGTGGCCGGCAACGTGATCCCGGACGAGTGCGTCGTCACGGTCAACTTCCGCTACGCGCCGGACCGCGACGAGGTGGACGCGGAGAAGCACGTGCGCGAGGTCTTCGACGGCTTCGAGCTGACCGTCACCGACTTCGCCGTGGGCGCCCTGCCCGGGCTCTCCCAGCCGGCCGCCCAGGCCTTCCTGGAGGCCACCGGCGGCCAGGCCCGGGCCAAGTTCGGCTGGACCGACGTCGCCCGGTTCAGCGCGCTCGGCGTCCCGGCGGTCAACTACGGCCCCGGCGACCCGAACCTGGCGCACAAGCGCGAGGAGTACTGCTCGCTGAGCGCCATCGCCGAGGTCGAGGACCGGATGCGCGCCTGGCTGACCAGCTGAGCCGCTGCCGGCGACGCTCGTCCGATCAGCAGTCGAACGCCACCTTCCGGATACTCAACCGACCTTCCCCCGTTGCCTGAAAACGGGGGAGGGCGGGCGTAGGGTTTCGTCATGACAGGCACAGGAGACGAGAAGCACTACGGCCACGGCCCCGAGCAGGTCGGTGCGCCGCGGAAGAAGAAGGCCTGGCCCGAGAAGCAGAAGGGCCCGGTGCTGGTGCGCCGGGACCAGGTCGGTACGAGCACCACGGACCAGCGCCTGCTGGACACCACCGGTCCGACCGACTGGCTGCACACCGACCCGTGGCGGGTCCTGCGGATCACCTCGGAGTTCGTCGAGGGCTTCGGCGCCCTCGCCGAACTCCCGCCCGCGATCAGTGTCTTCGGCTCCGCCCGGACCCCGGTCGACTCGCCCGAGTACCAGGCGGGCGTGGCCATCGGCCGGGCCCTCGCCGAGGCCGGCTACGCGGTGATCACCGGCGGCGGCCCGGGCGCGATGGAGGCCGCCAACCGCGGCGCCTCCGAGGCGGGCGGCCTCAGCGTCGGGCTCGGCATCGAGCTGCCCTTCGAGCAGGGCCTCAACGAGTTCGTCGACCTCGGGCTGAACTTCCG
This sequence comes from Kitasatospora sp. NPDC057518, assembly GCF_042802075.1. Classification (NCBI taxonomy): domain Bacteria; kingdom Bacillati; phylum Actinomycetota; class Actinomycetes; order Kitasatosporales; family Streptomycetaceae; genus Kitasatospora; species Kitasatospora sp. NPDC057518. Next base: position 6,000 of record NZ_JBHVEU010000319.1, on the reverse strand, counting down.
CTACTTCTTCGTCCGCAAGACGATGTTCGTGAAGTACGCGCAGGGCTTCGTGGTCCTGCCCGGCGGCCTCGGCACGCTGGACGAGCTGTTCGAGGCGCTCACCCTGGTGCAGACGAAGAAGGTCACCCGCTTCCCGGTGATCCTCTACGGCAGCGCCTACTGGGGCGGCCTCTACGAGTGGCTGAAGGACACCCTGGTCGCGCAGGGCAAGGCGGCCCCGCACGACCTGGAGCTGTTCCACATCACCGACGAGATCGACGAGGTCATGAAGATCCTCGCCGACGCCCGCCGGCCCGCGAACGAGATCTAGCGCGAGCGAGCCGAAGGGTCGCGCCGGTGCCGAAAGCGAGGAGCGACAAGCGAGGGACGAGCGCCGGAGCGACGAACGTCGGCACCGGGTCCGAGCGCCCCGGAGGCGAGCCGAGCGCCGACAGGAGGGTTCACGCCAGCCCCCGGCGGGCGACCGCCGGGGGGCGGGTGCCCCGGATCGAGGCGACCATGTCCAGCACCTGGCGGGTCTCCGCGACCTGGTGCACCCGGTAGACCCGCGCGCCCAGCCAGGCCGAGACCGCGGTGGTGGCCAGGGTGCCGAGCAGCCGCTCGTTCACCGGCCGGTCCAGGGCCTCGCCGACGAAGTCCTTGTTGGAGAGCGAGACCAGCACCGGGAAGCCGGTCGCGGTCATCTCCGGCAGCCGCCGGGTGGCCTCCAGCGAGTGCCGGGTGTTCTTGCCGAAGTCGTGCCCCGGGTCGATGACCACCGCGTCCCGCCGCACGCCCAGCTCCACCGCGCGCTCGGCGAGCCCCACGGTCACCCGCAGGATGTCCGCCATCACGTCCTCGTACCCGACCCGGTGCGGCCGGGTACGGGGCTCGGCGCCGCCCGCGTGGGTGCAGACCAGCCCGGCGTCGTACCGGGCGGCCACCTCGGCGAGCCTCGGGTCCACGCCGCCCCAGGCGTCGTTCAGCAGGTCCGCGCCCACCTCGCAGACCGCCTCGCCGACCTCGTGCCGCCAGGTGTCCACGCTGATCACCGCCTCGGGGTGGCGCTTGCGCAGCTCGGCCACGAAGGGCACGGTGCGCCGCAGCTCCTCCTCGACCGTGACCTCGTCGCCCGGCCCGGCCTTCACCCCGCCGATGTCCAGGATCGCCGCGCCCTCGGCCATCGCGCGGTCCGCGGCGGCGAAGGCGGCCTCGTCGGCGAAGGTCGCGCCCTTGTCGAAGAACGAGTCCGGCGTCCGGTTGACGATCGCCATGATCACCAGCTCGTCGTCACCGAATTCCCGCGGTCCCAGGCGCAGTGCCACCGATGTCTCCTCCAGAGCTCCTGCGGGTGCGATGATGGCCCCCGGCCTCACTAAGGGACCATGCTGTCATGATCAGTGTGGTTGCCTGCCACCACATAGCGGACCGGCCGGGAGTTCGGGAGGACAGCTCGTGTTCTGGGTGATCGTGGTCGCCATGGCCGTGGTGGTCGGCGGTGCCGCCCTGGTGGCGCTCGGCGGGGGCGGCTCGATGTCGGAGGCGGCACCGGACCGGATCTCCGCGCGGCTGCCGCAGGACCGCCCGCTGGGCCGGGCGGACGTGGACGAGCTGCGCCTGCCGATGGCGCTGCGCGGCTACCGGATGGACGAGGTGGACGACGTCCTGGACCGCCTCGGCGCCGAACTCGCCTACCGCGACGCGCGGATCGCCGAGCTGGAGGCCGCCGCCCACCTGCGCGGCGCCGTCGAGGCGACCAGCGCCCCCGACCCGGCGGCCGAACCGCTGCCCGGCCTGGAGCAGTTCGCCCAGGTGGTCGAGCCGGCCGTGGTGCTCGCCAAGCAGCCGGCCGGGGAGCACGCCCCCGAGGACGCGAAGCCGGGGACGGAGAAGTGACCGACCCGGCCGGGGGCGCGGTTCTCGGCGCGGACGGCCTGCGCCGCTGCGGCTGGGGCGACTCCACCGACGACTACCGGGTCTACCACGACACCGAGTGGGGCCGCCCGGTGCACGGCGACGACGCGCTGTTCGAGCGGGTCTGCCTGGAGGCCTTCCAGTCCGGCCTGTCCTGGCTGACCATCCTGCGCCGCCGCGAGGGCTTCCGGGCCGCGTTCGCGGGCTTCCGGATCGCCGAGGTCGCCGAGTTCGGCGAGGCGGACAAGGAGCGCCTGCTCGCCGACGCCGGCATCATCCGCAACCGGGCCAAGATCGAGGCGGCGATCGCCAACGCGCGGGTCGCCCGCGACCTGGCGGGCGGCCTGGACGCGCTGATCTGGCAGTTCGCCGCCGAACCGGGCCGGCCGGCCCCCCGCACGATGGGCGAGGTGCCGGCCGTCACGCCGGAGTCGACGGCGCTGGCGAAGGCGCTGAAGAAGGCGGGCTTCCGCTTCGTCGGCCCGACCACCGCGTACGCCCTGATGCAGGCCTGCGGGCTGGTCGACGACCACCTGGCGGACTGCCACGTCCGCACCGGCGCCAAGGGCTGACCGGCGGGTCCGGGCCGGCCGGTCCGGACCCGGACACCGGCCCTAGCGGCCCAGGTACGTCGGCTTCTCCTTGGCGATGAAGGCGCGCACCGCGATCCGGTGGTCCTCGCTGTCGCCGGCCAGCGTCTGCAACTCGTCCTCCTTGTCGAGGAGTTCGTCCAGCGAGTGGGAGGCGCCGTACGCCAGCGACTCCTTGATGGCGCCGTAGGCGACGGTCGGGCCCTCGGCCAGCTCGCGGGCGAAGGCCCGTGCGGTGGCGGCGAGTTCCCCGGCCGGCACCACCCTGGTGGCCAGGCCCAGCTCGGCGGCCTCGGCGGCCTTGACCGTGCGGGGCAGCATCAGCAGCTCGGTGGCCCTGGCGTGCCCGACCAGCCGGGGCAGCGTCCAGGAGGCGCCCGAGTCGGCCGTCAGCCCGATCCCGGCGAAGGCGGTGTTGAAGCCGGCCCGGTCGGACAGGACGCGGAAGTCGCAGGCGAAGGCGAGCGAGGCGCCGGCCCCGGCCGCCACCCCGCCGACCGCGGCGACGGTCGGCTTGCGCATCCCGGCCAGCGCCCGCACCAGCGGGTTGTAGTGCTCGCCGACGGTCCGCAGCGCGCCCTCGCCGGTCTCCTCGGCCCGCTTCAGCATGGCCAGGTGCTCGTTCAGGTCCTGTCCGACGCAGAACGCCCGCTCGCCCGCTCCGGTGAGCAGGACGGCCCGCACCGCCGGGTCCGCGGCCGCGGCGGTCACGGCGTCGCGCAGCGCGACCTTGGTGGCGACGTCGAGCGCGTTCATCGCCTCCGGGCGGTTGATGGTGATGACGGCCAGGCCGCCGTCCAGCTCGTACAGCACGGAATCGGACATGGGTGAGGGCTCCCGGGATCGAGGCGTTGTCGGTCGTGTGTGTCAGGATGCCGGAGCACGCGGGGGCCTGGGGAGTGTGAGGTATCGCACCTTCGGGCGGTGTCCGCACCACCGCCACGCCGGGGCTTATGACGTGGTTTGCGGCGGTTGGGGGCGGTCCGGTCGTGGTTGCACCGAGAGTGATGTTGGTCATCAGCCCGTGGCATGCGGGATAATGGCTTCCGATCAATGCGTTCGATACCGGCGGTGGACGGACTGCCGGTGCGTAGCTGAGCGGTTGCAGGAAGGGGAACGAGCATGGCGGCCATGAAGCCGCGGACGGGTGACGGCCCGCTCGAAGTCACCAAAGAGGGACGGGGCATCATCATGCGCGTTCCGCTCGAAGGCGGCGGACGCCTTGTGGTGGAGCTCACGCCGGACGAGGCCCAGGCCCTCGGCGAGGCCCTGAAGAAGGCCTGCGGCTGACCGCAGCAGGTGCTCGCCATCTCCTGGAGATGTGCTGCCGGGCCCGGGTTCGACGTCATGTCGGCCCGGGTCCGCACGTTTTCCCGGGCCCGGGCCCGGGCCCGAAGGGGCGCCGGGCTCGGCGCGTGACGCTCAGCGCTTGATGTTCAGCGCTTGACGTTCAGCGCTTGACGGCGCAGAGCAGCCCGTCCGACACCGGCAGCAGCGCCGGCAGCAGGGCCTCGCTCTCCCGCACGTCCCGGACCAGGTCCCGGACCGCGCCGGTCTGCGGGTCCTGGAGCTCCGGCTCGGCCAGCCGGCCCTCCTGGAAGACGCCCTCGAAGCAGACCATCCCGCCCGGCCGCAGCAGCCGCAGCGCCTCCCGCAGGTACTCGCAGGACTCGACCGGGTCGCCGTCGCAGAACACCAGGTCGTACTGGCCGTCGGCGAGCCGGGGCAGCACCTCCAGCGCCCGGCCCGGTATGAATCGGGAGCGGTTGGCCGCGAACCCGGCCGCCTGGTACGCCTCGCGGGCCAGCTGCTGGCGCACCGGCTCGGAGTCGACCGTGGTGAGCACGCCGTCCGGCCGCATTCCGCGCAGCAGGTAGACCCCGGACACCCCGGTGCCGGTGCCGATCTCGGCCACCGCCTTGGCGTCCAGCGCGGCGGCCAGCAGCCGCAGGCAGGCCCCGCCGCTCGGTCCGATCGCCCGTATCCCGGTCCGCGCGGACTGCGCCCGGGCGTAGGTCAGCACGGCGTCCTCGCTCACGTAGGTGTCGGCGAGGGCCGCGTGCGCGGGCCCGAACTCGCTGATGGCTGCCTCTTTCGGAGCCCCGGGCGAGGCCCGGTGCCGAAGGATGTCGATATTTCCTGGCACAGATTACTGGCCGACCGGGAACCGCGTACGGCGGCGGGCCGTTGTCAGGACGGACCGGGTGCGGAAGACCTCCCGGGCACTTTTATCCGGGCTTGACGGGTGAGGTGGATATGGTGGTGGCCCTGCTGGGCAGAAGAGCCGACCGAGGAGGTGTGGCCGAGGGCGACGTCCCTGTGCGGCGGCACTCCCGCGGCACCGCGTCAGCCCGTACGCCGAAGCCCGTGATGAACCAGCCTGCGCACTCCGACCTGGACCAGCCCGTGGCCGCGACGCCGGCCGGCGGCGCCACCGAGGCCCCCGCCCTCGCGACCTTCACCGAGGGTCCCGACGCGCAGACCTGGACTCCGCCCAGCTGGGAGGAGATCGTCGAGGCGCACAGCGCCCGCGTCTACCGGCTCGCCTACCGCCTGACGGGCAACCAGCACGACGCCGAGGACCTCACCCAGGAGGTCTTCGTCCGGGTGTTCCGTTCGCTGTCCACGTACACCCCCGGCACGTTCGAGGGCTGGCTGCACCGGATCACCACCAACCTCTTCCTGGACATGGTCCGCCGCCGCCAGCGCATCCGCTTCGACGCGCTCGGCGAGGACGCGGCCGAGCGGCTCGCCTCCCGCGAGCCGAGCCCGGCCCAGCACTTCAGCGACACCCACTTCGACGCCGACGTGCAGCAGGCGCTGGACACCCTGGCGCCGGAGTTCCGCGCCGCGGTGGTGCTCTGCGACATCGAGGGCCTGTCCTACGAGGAGATCGCCGCCACGCTGGGCGTCAAGCTCGGCACCGTCCGCAGCCGCATCCACCGCGGCCGCTCGCACCTGCGCGCCGCGCTCAAGCACCGCGCCCCCGGCTCGGCCCCCGGCCGGGAGCGCCGCGGCGGCTCGGAGGAGCCGGTGCCGGTCGGCGTCGGCGCGGTCGAGGCCGCGGTCGCGCCCGGTGGGCGCGGACGGAGGCGGTCGTGAGCGGAACCAGCCGGTCCGGTTCGGGTCGGTCGGACGCCTCCGACCGGTCCCCGAACCGACGGGGCTGGGCCCTGCCGGGCCGTCGCGGAGGCGACGAACCCGGTGAGCCCGTGCTGCCCGCGGTGGCACTGCCCGCGGACACGGCGCTGCACGCGCTTCCCGTCCGCCCCGCCGCACCCGCCGAGGACCACCACCTCGGCGAGCGCCTCTCCGCCTTCCTGGACGGCGAGCTCGGCCACGACTCGCGCGACCGCGTCCAGGCCCACCTGGCGACCTGCCCGCACTGCCTCGCCGAGGTCGACGAGGCCCGCGCCGTCAAGCACATGCTGACCCGCACCGGCACGCCCGGCCCGTCCTCCGCGCTGATGGCCCGCCTGATGGCCGTCGGCGGCCTTCCCGAGGACGCCCCGGCGGC